>JBKCXA010000411.1:0-2704 GCA_046316935.1 Prosthecobacter sp. | reverse complement strand
CGATGGGACTGAAGGAAGGCTGCGATGAATCGCGCACCTCCGTGTCAATCAAGGCCGTGGTGAAGGCAGGATGATCGCCATAGGTTCTGCCGATGCTCATGCCGAGTGTTTGGAAGAACGGTGCAAACTCCGGTGTCGAGGCGATGATGTCCTGCCGCGCGTAGGGCACGCCCTTGCGGTCCACGCGCAGGTTTTTCGGATCCTTCTCCAAGGTGTCGTGAGGCGAGAGACTGGCGACGACTTCGAGTCCATTCGCCAGCGCCTCGTCGAGGTAGGCACGATTCCGCGCGATGTATTCCGGCGTGCCCGGTGGCAGTTGTTTCTTCTGCTGCCACATCTCGCCCGCGTTCAGGGCGCTGAAGCCGATGAAGTGCGTGAAACCGATGTCCTTCAGCCTCGCGATCTCATCGCCACCACCACCCCACATGATCACCGGCATCCGCGGCGGCATGCGGGCGACGATTTGCAGCTTCGTGCTCTGCTCCGTGGCATAGTCGCCGGATTCAAACCGCGCCCGCAGCTCATACGCGGCCGGTTTGAGCGCCGTGTTGAGCGAAAATTTCGCCGTGAAGCTCTTCCCGGCTGCGAGATCCGGCACAATGAAGTCCTCCGTCTTGCCACCGAGCGAGGCTTTGAGCGTCGCAGCCTTCATCACTTCCCGTTTCAGATTCGTGACGACGATGTCGATGGGCCTCGCCGTCTCCATGCGCTTCCAAACCGCTCGTGAAGCCACGATTTGCATCGCCACACGCTCAAAGCTCAGCACACCGTCGCAGACACGCACTTCATCGATCAAACCGGGAAAGCCGCCGTAATTGCTGCCGAGCCGATCACCGATGCTCAGCTCCTTTTTGCCAGCCACCACGGCTCCGAAGCCCTCCAGCTTCGCGCCGCCGACTGCGGTGCCATTTCGATAAAACTTCCCCTCGCCCGCGCCATCGTAAGTGAAGGCCACATGCTGCCACTCCTCGCCCATCTTGAACGGTAGCGAGTAGATCGTTTTCGACTCAGCACCGAAGCCGAGCGTCACAAACATGCGCCGCAGACCTGCTTTGTCCGCCTCGCCGATCTGCCACTGGTAGTCCGTGTGATCGACATACTTCTTGTCGAGCAGGAAGCAGCGCAGCTCCGGTTTGAACTCCGCCTTCGGCTTGATCCACATCTCCAACGTGAACGCCCCCTTCACCGGCAGCACACTCACCAGCGCTGCATGCCGCTTGTCCTCCACCGGAAACCCCGGAAACGACTCCAACCCTCCGCCGAAACGACCTTTCGCATTCAAAACCGCCCCATGGAGCTTCAGCGTATCCGCCTTCTCAAAAGACCAATGCCCCAGCACATGCTTCCCAGACGCGTCCTCGCCACTGTAACCTGTCTCCCAGGTTTCCTGAAGGGCGAGGGCAGAGCTAGCGAAGCAAAGAAGGAACGGAAGCAGCGGTCGGAGCATGCGAAGATAAGCCGCCTCGATGCCCGCCTCTTTCAGCGAACTCATCGCGTTTGTTTCTTCCACGCCTCAAACTCACCCGGCCGCAGCCGGTAGCGCATGATGCTTCCGGGGTGCAGGGCGGAGAGTTCTTTTTGCACGACTTCGATGAACTGTGCCCGCTCGCCTGATGGCAAAGAGGCGGCGTGCCTGGTCAGCGCACGTTTCGTGGCAGCGGCGTTCATTTTGCCCAGCACGACGGCGCGGACGGCCTCGCCGATGACGGCGCGATGCTTGAGGCGGAAGGGATCAGGATCGCCCAACGACTGGCGGACGGCGGCATAGCGGGCGCAGGAACGTTGATAAGCCCACACGAAGACATCGCGCAGGCATTCGACGCGGTTTTGCTCATACACGACGAGCGTGCCGTCCACATAGTCGGCCGATTCGACCTCGATGAAGGAGAGCGGGCACAAATTGTGACGGATGAGCGGGATGTTCGCGGCGAGGCGGGAGACGCGTTTATTGACGTCCTCGAAGGGTTGCAAATACGGCAGATGCACCATGATGAAGAAGGCCTGCTCAAAGGGATCGAGAATGGCCTCCGCCTTGGCGAGAGCTTGGTCAAAGCGATGCTCGATTAGCTGTGGCAGCTCCAGCGGATGAAACACGGTGCCGCTGATGCCAACGGCACGCTCACGGAGGCGTCCGCAGGCCTCCGGCTCGCTCATGAGGTTATCGGAGAGCAGGGCGTGCAGATTGCAGATGGTGTGGCGGTTGAAGCCGATGCCCTCGGCCTCCTCGGCGAGCATTTCGATGGCCGCCTTGTGATTGAGGATCATCTGCGTCTCGCGTGCGCTGTGACCTTCGCCGCTGGCACCGATTTCGAGCAGGCGCTGCGTTTCGAGCAGCGAGTAGGTGTTGCCTTCGAGTCGGCTGGAGTTCCAGGAAAGGTCCACGAGCAGGCGCTGGAGCACCTGGCGCAGGTAAGTGCCCGCCGGCAGCTCGGAGAGGCCCACCTGGCCGCTTTGGAGGAGCTGCTTCCGCGTGGCCGCAGGCAGGTAAAAGGTCTTGTTCGGCTGATACGACTCCAAAAAGCGCCCCTGATAGCCCACCGGCGTGCGCTGGGTGAGCGGACGACGAATCAAGGCGCGGAGCTTCTGCGCCTCCGCGCCGAAAACAGTCGATGCGGACGATTTAGCGGACACGGAACGTGTTTCGGGCCTCAGCGTGCCTTTCGCCGGGAGGTGATAGCGGCGGGCTTTGGTCACACCTTCGGCG
>JBKCXA010000410.1:0-2002 GCA_046316935.1 Prosthecobacter sp. | reverse complement strand
GGCCTCACGGCGCAGTTTCCGAAGGAGAAGACCACCGAGCACATGGACACGATCGGCAAGTCGCTCGTGACCTCCGGCTTCCTCGTCGATCAGTATTTCCAGTCCGCGAACCGCCTCGTCGAAGCACGACTCGGCAAACCGGCGACGCCGCCGAAGGATTGGAAGTTTAACAGCCACTTCGTGCAATACGAGGAGCTGCAAGGCTCGCACAAAAGCGCCTTCAACTACCGCTACCTCAACATTTACGAGCAGCCGAACAGCGACACGCGTCAGGGCGGCTACGGCCACATCGAGGACTTCAAGCAAGGCGTGCCCGTCGCCGGCCTCTACGACCTCGAAGTCGAGGCCGCTGCGATGCATCGCGACACGCATTACGATCCCGCCATCTTCGGCATCGACTTCTCGGAGCCCTTCATCCTCGGCGTCGTGCCCGGCGATGTCACCGCGGGCCACATTCACTATCCGCAGCCCATCGAGCCCGTGCTCGCCACTGCCGTGGTGCCGGACAACACGCCCACGCGGCTCAAATTCCGCGTGTGGCTCGAAGCCGGGCAAACACCGCGCTTCATCTTCCCGAACGGCCCGTATGAATCCCGCGCCTCCGTCGTCACCATCAACAAACGCTACAAAGACGAGTTCAAGAGCGATGTCGGCAGCTCAGGCGTCGGTCGTGCGCACATTTTGAAGGAGGGCAAGCTCCCGCACATCCGCATCAGCGAGATCGTGATCCACGGCCCCGTGGTGGAAAATCATGGCAGCGTCGAGGAAGTGGCCGTTTTCGGCAAAGACGGCTTTCAGGAGGCCAGGGCGCTCGATCAATTGAATGCCTTCGCCGAACGCGCCTACCGTCGCCCACTCGCCGATGCCGACCGCCAGCCGATCAAGGCCATGTATGACAAACGCCTCGCGGAAAAAGCCTCGCCGCGCCAGGCCGCGCTCGATGCGCTGAAGCTCATCCTGTGCTCGCCGAGCTTCCTGTATCTGAGCGAGATCACCGACGAATCCGAAAAGCGTCTGAAGCCCTACGACCTCGCCTCGCGCCTCTCGTATGCGCTTTGGGCCGCACCACCGGATGATGCGCTGCTCGCCGCCGCGAAGTCCGGCAAGCTCACACAGGACGCCGAATTGAAAAAGCAGATCGGGCGCATGATCGCCGATGAACGCATCACCGGTTTCGTAAACGGCTTCCTCGATAGTTGGCTGAACCTCCGCGACCTCGGCTCGCAGCCGCCGCCGCGCGAAAACTTCCGCTCCTACTACGCCGAGGACCTCCCCAGCTCGATGAAGACCGAGGCGCGGCTCTTTTTCCGCGATCTGCTCAAAAACAACGGCAGCGCCGCGCAGTTCATCGACTGCGAACACACCTTCGTGGACAAGAAACTCGCCAAACTCTACGAACTGCCGGAGAAGGACAAACTTCGCCTCGCCGATGGCTTCCAAAAAGTCAGCCTCAAGGGCAACAATCATCGCGGCGGCCTGCTCGGCATGGCCGCGGTGCTCACCGTGAGCGCGAATGGCGTCGAGACCTCACCCGTGACGCGTGGCGTATGGGTCACGGAGAACTTCCTCGGCGTCCCGCCGCCTCCGCCACCGGATGTCGTGCCCGCGATTGATCCCGATGTCAGCGGCGCCACCACCATCCGCGACCGGCTTGCCAAGCACCGCGCCGACGCCGCCTGCGCCGAATGCCACCGCAAGATCGACCCGCTCGGCTTCAGCCTCGAGACCTTTGATCCCGTCGGCCGCTGGCGCAAAAAATACCCCGCCGCCAGCAAGAAAGCCAAACCCGCCGACATCGACACCACCGGCGAATTCCCCTCCGGCGAGACCTACGCCGACTTCACCGGCTTCCAACGCGTCATCCGCGACACCCGCAGTGATCTCTTCACCCGCCACCTCATCCGCCAGCTCCTCACCTACACCACCGGCCGCACCATGGAGCTCAACGACGACATCCCCCTCGATCAACTCCACGACAAAGTGAAGAAGCAAGGCCTCGGGC
>JBKCXA010000409.1:0-8167 GCA_046316935.1 Prosthecobacter sp. | reverse complement strand
GTTTAGAGCCCCTCCGGAACCATCGCCGTGTTTTCGTAAAGGATGACACCGCCGCGTTTCACGATCTCGCGCTGCACAGACTTCACATCGACGGCACGAACGGTGGTGCCGCTGCTTTGCGCTTTCATCGCGGCGATGCCGCAGGCCTCACCGAGCGCCATGAAGACGGGCTCCATGCGCAGGGTTTGATAGGCGACATGGCTGGCGCTGCACGCGACGGGCACGAGCAGTCCATCGACGCAATTCGGCACCAGAATGCGATACGGGAGCTGAAAAGGATCGTGGGAGATGAAGAAATAACCCGGACGCAGCAGCGGATAGGCGGGGTCGTATTTTCGGACGGCGTGGGAGTCGAACTCAAACTCGGTGACGGCGATGCCATCGGCGAAACGGGCGGGCAGGCCGGTCTCGAAGACGGGCTTCGCGTCGTTTTGCGTCAGCGTGTATTCGCCCCAGATGCGGCGGCCCTGGCGGACATAGATATGGTGCGGACGATGGCGGTGATCGGTGAACTCATCCTTCGGAAAGCCCCACTGGCTGGCTTCATCGCGTATCGACTGCGGCACGGCGGGATCGTTTTGCAGCAGCCAGACGAGGCCTTCGTTGTGACTCCAGTAGCGGGCAAAGATGCGCTCGCGCTCGGCGGGACCAGCCTCGGGCCAGCGCCAGTTTTCCTCGGCCAGATCGAGCGACTCGGCAGGGACGCCGGTGTCGTGATGCGGATGGTCGCTGTTCACCTCGAACTTCCCATTCGGCATCTCGTAAAGCTGGATGACTTGATTGAAGCGCGTAATCTTGCCCTCAGCGATTTGCGCCAGGACGTGCCGGTAGTCGTCGCGATGGAAAGCGGCAGGCTTCTCGACGGGCACGGCGTTCGCCTTGTCCTTCGTGAGGTGAAAGCGGAAGCAAAACGCCTGAATGCCATCGTCCGCCTCGCCGGTGGAGCCGGGCAGCGGATTGTAGTCTTTGAAGCGCACATAGATGTGCCCCGCATGAGGTTCACCAAAGGTGGCACGGCTCTCGCGCCCGACGCGATACGGCACGCCTGCCAACGCGGCGAGGTCGCCCTCGTAAGTGCAGTCGATGAAGGTCGAGGCGCGAAACTCGATCTTCCTGCCCGGCTTGCTCAAATCCTCCGCCGTGATGCTGACGAGCTTAACTGTGGGTCCGAAATCCTTCGGCGCAGCTCCGTCGATGCGCTTGCCGGAAGTCGCGACCTTTTCCACGCCATCGCCGCCCACGACACTCGCTGAGACCACGCGATGCCGCTGGAGGAGCGTGATGTTCTTCTCCGCCGCGAGCATGTCGCGGAAGGTTTTCTCGGCGATGTGCGGCTCAAACATGTTGCCGCCTTTGGACACCTTCACCTGCTTCGAGTCAGCTCCGTAAGTCGTCGTGTAATGCTCCACGATGCGGCGTTTGAACTCGTTGTAGAGCCCGCCTACTGCGCCGTGCTTGCGGATATCCGTGTTCGTCAATCCACCCGCCACGATGCCGCCGACATGCGCGGATTCTTCAAGCACGATGACTTTGGCGCCGCTCCTTGCAGCGGAAACGGCTGCGGCGACTCCTGCGGGATTGGCCGTGACAACCACGACATCCGCCTGCTCGGCCGCAAGCACTGTGGTCAGAGTGAGGAGAAGTGTGAAGATCGTTTTCATGTCGGGTGATTGCTGGAAAGTGGCTGCGGCTTTAGCCGCATCAGGAGGAGAATGATTCGGCTACTGCGAAGCCGCGAAGCGAACCCGAAGCCACTTTAAGCATCCGTAAATGGCCCGCCGCCTTGCTTCGTGAGCTGCTCGCGGACTTTCACGCCGTCCAACGAGGCGACTTCGACTTTCGATTTCAAGCTCATCGCGGCGGCGACACCGGCGGCTTCGCCCATGGCCATGGCGGTGACGGTCACGCGGGTGGAGGCATGGGCACCGCGTGTGGCGCTGTGGCAGCGACCGGCGACGAGCAGATTGCTGGCTTTTTGCGCCACGAGGGAGCGATACGGGATGTCGTAGGGCTCGGGCTGCACTTTCTTCGGATCAAAGTCGTTGGCGCTGCCGACGACCGTTTTGTTCGGGTGAATGTCGAGATACCAGCAGCCCGTGGCGATGGCGTCATCGAAGCGGCGCGACTTCATGAGGTCGTCCTCCGTGAGGATGTGCTGGCCGAGAATGCGGCGGGATTCACGCACACCGATCCACGGGTAAGCTTCGATGAAGTAGGCGTCTTTGAAGGCAGGCACGTTTTGTTTCCAAGCACGGAACATGGTGTGGGCATCCGCGCGGCCCTGCATCTCGGCGCGGGAGAGATCGGCGGCATCGGTGGGGTTCGCGGGCACGCGGACGCCGTGGATATAGACCTCGCTGCCGTGAAAGAGGAACATGATGCCAGGGCCGTAGTAGTGCGGCAGCTCGCCTGCGGCTTGCGCGGCTTTGAGTGCATCTTTGCAGGCTTGTTTTTCAGCGGGAGAGATGGGCTTCACATTGCCGATGCGGAAATGCAGCGTGAGCGGCTGCACTTCGCTGTTTTGCTCAAAAGGCACGCCGGACCAGGCGGCCACATCGGCATCGCCGGAGCAATCAATGACGACTTTGGGCTTCACGGTCACGAGGCCGTCCTTGTTGGCGATGGTGACGCTTTCGATGCGGTCGCCGTTGCGCTGGGCATCACAGACGAAGCTGTTGAAGAGCAGGCTGAGGCTGTCCTTCTGCTCTTGGAAAAGGCGGTCGAGCAGGAGCTTGAACTCGAAGGTGTTGGGGATCGTCGGATTGTGTTTCGCCACCGTTTGGGCGTCTGGAGCACACACGCCGGACTTCGAGAGCATTTCGAGCGCGATGCCGCGCACGACAATGCGATGCGTGTCGATGTGAGCGATGCCATCGAAATACGGCAGCCCCACGCTGGTGATGATGCCACCAGCAAAGGGAGCTTTCTCGACCAGCAGCGTCTTCGCGCCTGAGCGTGCCGCTGCGAGCGCCGCTGCGCTGCCCGCACAGCCACCACCACACACGAGCACGTCTGTCTCGATGACACGGCGTTCTTTGCCGCTGCTTTTCGGCTCAGCGGCGATGATCGTTGGCGCAGCGGAGGCGATGGCGGCGGTTTGGATGAAGGTGCGGCGGGTGGAGTTCATGGTGTTTTAAAGTGGTTGCGGCTTTAGCCGCATCAGGGAGCGAATGGTTCGGCTAAAGCCGAAGCCACTTTAGGGTTTCGTGATGGTTTCATCCATGCAGAGCAAGGTGCTGGCTAGAGTGGTGAGGGCGGCGAGTTCGGAGGAGGCGAGATTTTTGTCCGAGGGCTTCTCGCCGACTTGAAGAAGGGCTTTGGCGCTCTTGGGATCGCTTTTGAAATCGGCCAAGGCACGTTCATAGCTCTGCTGAAGAATTACCTGCTCTTGCGGGGTTGGATTCCGCGCCAGCACGAGCTGGAAGAGGTGGGACAGGCGCGATGACGGTGTCGATCCAAACTCCTGCATCGCTCTTGAGGCGACGTGTCGCGCTGCCTCGACATAGGTGGTGTCATTCATGAGATTCAGCGCTTGCAGCGGGGTGTTGCTGCTGGGCCGGCGCAGCGTGCAGACCTCACGAAACGGCGTGCCAAAGCTCAGCAGCGCGGGGTGCGGGATGCTGCGCTTCCAGTAGGTGTAGAGGCTGCGGCGGTAGAGTGAGTCGCCCTGGTCCTGAACGTAGGTTTTGACGATGTCGGCACTGGTGGCGGCCAAGGTTTCGTAGAGGCCTGCGGGGTGATAGGGTCGCACGGGCGGACCTCCGATCTTTGGCGCTAAAAGACCGCTGACCGCGAGGGCCTGGTCGCGGATGATCTCGCCCGTCAATCGCACGCGAGGAGCGCGGGCTAGGAAACGGTTGTCAGGATCGCGCTCGCGAAGCTGTCGAGTGAGATGGGACTGCTGCCGATAGGTGGCGCTCGTCAGCATGAGCTTCATGAGCTGTTTCACGTCCCAACCACTGCGAATGAATTCGCCTGCGAGCCAGTCGAGCAACTCGGGATGACTGGGCGATTCGCCTTGGGCACCAAAATCCTCGCTCGTCTTCACCAATCCGGTGCCAAAGACCTGCTGCCAGAAGCGATTCACGATGACCCGCGCGGTGAGCGGGTTCTGCGGGCTGACGAGCCATTTGGCAAGGCCGAGGCGATTGCGCGGCAGATCATCCGGCATGGCAGGTAGCACGGCGGGGGTGGCTGCGGTGACTTTCTCGCCCTTTTTGTCATAAGCACCGCGCACGAGGATGAAGGTGTCGCGCGGCTTCTCCATTTCCGCCATGATCATGCTGGCCGGGTATTCGAGCTCGAGTTCGCCCAACTGCTGCTGAAGATCGAGCAGAGCATCGTCGAGTGCGCGGATTTCGGGCAGGGTCGCGGCATAAGCGGCCTCCAACTGATCCAGTTCCGACGCTGTTCGTTGATCCGCCGGCTTGGTAGCGAGAGAGCGGACCTGCGCAGCCACCAGCAAATCAGCGTCATCCTCGCTAACCTCCAAATGCCAGCGAACGGAACCCGTGTTCCCTCTCGCTCCGACAGTGAGGAGCAAGGGCGATGGTTGGTCTGTTTGGAGCGGCGAGAGCAGCCGAAAGACCGCGCTTTGAGGAGCATCCGGCTTGAGGCGTAGATTGTAGGGCTGCCGGTTTCCCGATTTCAAAAAAGGCTGAAGAATCGACTCAGCCATCGAATCACCATCCATCGCAGCCCGCAGCTCCACGGGTGTCTTCTTTCCATTCACCAGGGTGAAAAGAGCGATCTGGTTGGCGCGAAAGTTCGCTTCTTCACCAATGCCTTCACCAACGAGTCGGATGGCGCTGATTTTTTCGCCAAGCGGGACGCTGCTCGCATGAAACTTCCAAAAGTTGTCGCCAATCTGAATGCCTGCTCGAACCGCACCGCTCTCAATCTCGCTGGGCAATCCCTCGCTGGTGACGGAGGTAAAGGGGATGCGCTTCCACCGAGTCCGACTGCTGGCGAGGCGCTGAAGCCAGGAATCAAAGCCCTTCTGGGGCTTCGCGATCCATTCTGACCGTCGCTCACGCAACGCCTGCTGCCGGGCTTCAATGGCGCTCTTTTTGGCGTCCAACTCGGGCGTTGGCAAAGTCAGAATGGGCGGTGCGCTGGCATTTGGCTTGGCCTTTCGCTGGCCGATTCCCTGCTCGGGGACGTTGTGAAAGAAGGCCTTCAGCGAATAGAAATCCTTCGCCGTGAAGGGATCGTATTTGTGATCGTGGCAGCGGCAGCAGTTGAAGGTCTGGCCGAGCCAGACCGCTGCGGTGGTCTCGACGCGGTCGGCGGTGTATTCGGCGAGGAACTCCTCGGCAATGATGCCGCCTTCCTCATTGATCATGTGGTTGCAATTGTAGCCTGTGGCCAGCCGCTGCTGAAGCGTGGGATTCGGCAAAAGATCACCCGCGAGCTGCTCGATGGTGAATTGATCAAAGGGCATGTTCGCGTTGAACGCAGCGATCACCCACTCGCGCCAGGGCCACATTTCACGATCACGATCCACCTGGTAACCATTGGTGTCCGCGTAACGAGCGGCATCAAGCCAGTCGAGCGCCATGCGTTCGCCATAGTGCGGCGATTTGAGCAGTCGCTCGATGATCTGATCCTCGCTCAGCGGCGCAAGATCGGGTGTGGGCGGCAGGCCGGTCAAATCCAGGCTCCAACGGCGGATGAGGGTTTGCTTGTTCGCCTCGGGTGACGGGCGAAGTCCCTCTTCTTCAAGTCTGGCGAGAATGAAGCGATCCAGCTCATTGCGCGGCCAATCCTTATTTTTCACCGACGGCACCGGCACAGGAGCGATAGGCTCAAAAGCCCAATGCTTTTGATATTTCGCACCGCCTTCGATCCAGCGTTTGATGAGGTCTTTCTGCGCATCTGTGAGCTTCTTGTGCGTCTTTGGAGGAGGCATGACCTCGTCAGCATCCTCGCTGAGGATGCGATTCCAAATCTCCGATTTGGCGGGATCGCCAGGCACGATACCGCCATCGGCCGTGGCCCCTTCAAACGTGTCGAGTCGCAGGTCCGCCTTGCGATTCTTCGGGTCAAAACCATGACACGCGAAGCAGTTGTCGGACAGTATCGGGCGGATGTCGCGATTGTAGGAGATATCGGCCAGCGCGGGGGTGGTGAGCGCCAGGAAAGTGGCTGCAGCGTTAGCCGCAGCTCCCCCAACTGATTCAGCGAACGCCGAAGCCACTTTGGTTCTCATGACAGCACCTCCTGGATGAGTTCGCCATGCACATCCGTGAGGCGGTAATCGCGGCCTTGGTGCCGATAGGTCAGTCGCGTGTGATCCATGCCCAGCAGATGCAGCGCCGTGGCATTCAGATCATGAATGTGAACCGGATCGCGCACGATATTGTAGCTGAAGTCATCCGTCTCTCCATGCACATGACCGGCTTTCACTCCGGCCCCGGCCATCCAGACGGAAAAACAACGCGGATGATGATCGCGGCCATAGTTGGATTGCGTGAGCACGCCTTGAGAATAGGTCGTGCGGCCAAACTCGCCACCCCAGATGACCAGCGTATCCTCTAAAAGCCCTCGCTGCTTCAAATCGGTGAGCAGGGCTGCCGTCGGCTGGTCGGTATCGTAGCACTGGCTGCGGATGTCGCGTGGCAGATTGCCATGTTGATCCCAACCCCGGTGATAGAGCTGGATGAAACGCACACCTCTCTCTGCGAGCCGACGTGCCATCAGGCAATTCGCCGCATAGCTGCCAGGCTTGCGCGACTCCGGGCCGTAAAGATCAAACACCTGGGCAGGTTCCTGGGAAATGTCCGCCAACTCCGGCACCGCAGCCTGCATGCGGTAGGCCATCTCAAACTGATCGATACGGTTTTGCGTCTCCGGGTCCTGATACTCGGCGAGCGTGAGACGATTCAAGGCACCGAGATCATCCAGCATGGCTCTTCGACGTTCCCGCGTGATGCCAGGCGGATTGCCAAGATAAAGCACCGGTTCCTTCGATGGCGAGAAGCGCACGCCTTGATACTTGGCTGGCAGAAATCCCGCACCCCACATGCGCTCATGCAGCGGCTGGGAGTTCACATCGCCCGAAGGCTTCGACACCAGCGCGACAAACGTGGGCAGATTTTCATTCTCCGCGCCCAACCCGTAGGACACCCAGGCACCAAACGAAGGCCGACCACCGATTTGATGACCCGTCTGCAGCAAGGTCATCGCCGGATCATGATTGATCGCCTCTGTGTGCATGGAGCGAATGACACAAAGCTCATCCGCCCACCTCGCCGTGTGCGGGAGCAGTTCACTCAGCCACATCCCGCTCTCACCATGCTGCAAGAACTTGAAGAGGCTAGGCGCGATAGGGAAGCGCTTTTGCCCCGAAGTCATGCCCGTCAGCCGCTGCTCACCACGCACGGAGGCAGGCAAATCCTTGTCAAACATCGCCGCCAGCCCCGGTTTGTAATCGAAGAGATCCAGCTGCGAGGGCGCACCGCTTTGCGTGAGCCAGATGACGCGCTTGGCTTTGGGGGTGAAGTGAGATGTTGTCTGCACCTTGGCGGCGAAGAGGTGCCTATCTAACAAGCTAGCCAACGCAGCACTGCCCACGCCAATGCTGGTTCGGCTCAAGAAGGTGCGGCGAGTGATGGAGTTCATGCGCGAGTCTCAGGCTCGTAACCAAAGAAGGGATAGTCGTTTTCCGGGACAAAAGCGGCTTCAGCTTGAGCCGGGAGTTCAGGCGCAGCCTGCACGACGACTGGCACAGCCACGGCGGCAGCAACGGTGCCTTTGAGCGCGCTGAGGAGAGCTTCGCGGCGGGTGAGGGTGTTGGATTCGGTGTTCATGGGATTGGGAGTGTGGTTCAGCCCGCTGGGCTGATCAGATGAGTCCGGAGGACTCAACCACATTGGAATCAGGCTTCGCTAAAAGGGCCGCCATTTTGCTTCGCGAGCGCTTCACGCACTTTCACGCCGTCGAAGCTGCCGACTTCGCTCTTCGCCTTCATCGCGAGCGCGGCGGCGGTTCCGGCTGCCTCGCCGAGGGCCATGGCGGTGGCGGTGACGCGGCTGGAGGCGCTGGCCTCGCTGCTCGCGCTGTGACAGCGACCGGCGACGAGGAGGTTGCTGACCTTTTGCGGCACGAGCGTGCGATAACTGATGTCGTAGGGCTTCGGTTGGAAGCCGGAGCCGGTGAATGGTTT
>JBKCXA010000408.1:0-3732 GCA_046316935.1 Prosthecobacter sp. | reverse complement strand
CCATTTCACCGGCTTTTCGGCGATGGCAGCGAGCAATAACGCACAATCCTTCACGCTGCGAGCCATCGGCCCGGCGGTGTCCTGCCAATGCGTGATGGGGATGATGCCCTGGCCGCTGATGAGGCCGAGGGTGGGCTTGAGGCCGACGATGCCGCAGGCGCTCGACGGACTCACGATGGAGCCATCCGTCTCTGTGCCGATGGCGGCAAAGCACAAGCTGGCTGCCACCGCCGCCGCAGAGCCGGAGCTGGAGCCGCTGGGATTGCAGTCGATCACATGCGGATTCGCGGTGAGGCCCCCGCGAGCGCTCCAGCCGCTGGTGGAGTTTGGTGAGCGCATGTTGGCCCACTCGCTGAGGTTGGTTTTACCGAGGATGACGGCTCCGGCGGCCCGTAGCTTTTGCACCAACGGCGCATCGCCACGCGGTCGCGAATCGAGCAAGGCCAGCGAACCCGCGGTGGTAAGCATTCGATCTCCGGTCTCGATGTTGTCCTTGATCAAAATCGGCTGGCCATGCAGCGGACCACGCGGTGTGGGCTCTGCGTCGAGTTTCCGGGCGATGTCGAGGGCGTCGGGATTGATCTCGATGACCGCATGAATCAACGGATCGAGCTTCGAGATGCGGTCGAGGTAGTGCTGGGTGAGCTCGACGGCATTCACACGCCTCTTTTCACATCCCGACAACCCGGCGAGACTACCGAGGGCGATTTTGGCGAGAGTGCGGCGGTGCATAGGGATCAATCGGCTGCTTCAACGTGATGCCTTGCAGCTTCTTCCGAACAGTCCACGAGCGCGAGGGATTAGCTTGTAGTTCGGGCTTTAGCCCGCGCTGACTTGCGGTGGGAAGCGGGCTGAAGCCCGAACTACGAACGACGATGCGGATCAATCTCCCCACTTCAACGTGATGCCGGGACTCTTCTTGGCGATCTCACTGCCCTTTCCCTTGCCGAGAACGACCATGGCAGTGGCGAGGGCATCGCTGGTGGTAGCATCGGCGGCGATGACAGAGCATGAGACGGTTTCGGTGACACCGAGGCCGGACTTGGGCGAGATGATGTGGGCGTAGCGTTTGCCGTCGATGGTGACGGCTTGATAGAGGTCGCCGGAGGTGGAGACGGCGGCGTTTTTGAGCAGGACGGTGGTTTCGGTATTGGCGGAAGCTCGCAGCTTGATCTCCCAGCCTTCTTTGCCCGGGGGTGGATCGCCGATGGCGATGTCGCCGCCGGCGATGACGAGGGCGCGGGTGATGTGGTGGCGTTCACGCAAGCGCTTCAGCACGGAGTCGGCCGCGTAACCTTTGGCGATGCCGCCGAGGTCGAAGAGCATGCCGGGCTTGGTGAGCGTGATGGTGCTGGCTTGGGCATCGACTTTCACCGCTTTCCAATCCATGGCGGCCTTCGCGGCGGCGAGACGATCCGGCGGCGGCAGTTGCTTGCGGGTTTTCATGCTGCGCCAGAGCCGCGTGACATTGCCGCAGGTGATGTCGAAGGCTCCGTCGGTGAGTTTGGAGATTTCGAGTGAGCGGGCGATGATCTCGACAAGCTCCGGGCTGGCTTTGAAGGGCTCGTTCGGCTTCGAGGCGTTGAGGCGGTTCAGCTCGGAATTGGGCTCGTAGTCGGAAAAAACGGCTGTGAGGGCTGCCACATGCGCGAAGGCATCCTCCGCGGCTTTTTCGGCGGTTTCGCGGTTTTCGGCGTGGAGGCTGAGGCGGAACTTCGTGGCCATTTGGACCGATTCGAAGTCGAAACGGTTCTCGATGGCGGAAAGGGACGAAAAGGACAGAAGGGACAGAAGGGACAGGAGTCCTTTGTGTCCCTTCCGTCGTTTTTGTCCCTTTGATGAGAGCATCAACACTCGTAGGTTTTTAGCGAGGCCACCTCGAACTTCGGCTTTCCACATTCCTCGGCGATCTCGTTCAGCGCTTCGACTTCGGCGGTGGTGAAGAGGAGCCCGCCGGCTTTGGCGGTGTGGGCGGCGTTTTGGGCCTCGGGCTGGCCGGGGAGCATGCAGGCTTCGTTGCCATGGCCGAGGATGTCGTCGATCACGGCTTTCACGTTCTGCGCAAAGGTGCGGCCCTGGGCGAAACGGCCGCTGCTGATGGCATCGGGATGAATGACCTGGAAGTAGAAGCTGCTGGTGCGCTTTTCACCGGCGGGAAAAGGCTGCGATTTGATGTCGGGATGACCGCCGCCGCCGCGAAGCGTCGGGAGCGAGCCGCCGATCATGCCGCCCATGATTTCGATGAGGAGCGAGAGGCCGTAGCCTTTGTGAGCGCCGAAAGGAAGCAGCCACGCGGCTTCATTCGCATCGGTGGTGGGCTTGCCGTCCTTGTCCACGGCAGCGCCGGGAGGCAGCGGCTTGCCTTCACGCTTGAGCTGCTGCACGCGACCCATGGCGACGGTGGAGGTGGCCCAGTCGATCACGACGGGGAAGCCGCAGGCGTCCTGCGTAGGGATGCCCCAGGAGTGCGGGTTGGTGCCGAGCACGGGAAATTTGCCGCCGAAGGGAACGACCTCGCCGAGAGTGGAGGTGCAGTTCGTGTAGGCGATGTAGCCTTTCTTCGCGGCGTCCATGACGTAACCGCCGCCCCAAAGGTAGTGGAAGGCATTGTCCACGCTGACCTGACCCACGCCGTATTTATCGGCGAGCTCCATGCAGCGCTCCATGGCGCGGAAGGCGACGCTTTGACCGAGCTTCAGCTTGCCATCCCACACCTCGCTGGCGGCGAATTTCTTCTCGATGACCTCGATCTCGGCGCCGGGCTTGCAGCCGCCGGTGGCGCTGCCGAAAAGGTGATCGAGGTGGAGGGCCTTGATGGCGTTGTGAGTGCGGATGCCATGCGCGGAGGCCATTTCGCAGAACCGCGCGGCGTCATCTGCCTCGGCGGCGGTGTAGCCGCGATGGATGTAAGCGGCGCGGACGAGGTCGTTGTGGGCGGCGGTCGGGACGATGTGGTAGGTGGTGGGCATGGCGGGGTGGGTTGGTTTAAAGTTTCACGTTTCAAGTTTCAAGAGGGAGTTCGAGGTTGCCGCAGCTTCCGCGGGCCGCTAGCCTCGCGGCCCATGGAGCGATTTGTCTCGATCTTGGGTCTCGTGGCGTTTGTGGCGATGGCATGGCTGCTGTCGGAGAACCGTCGCCGCTTTCCCTGGCGCATCGTGGCGAGCGGACTGGCCCTGCAGTTCCTCTTTGGATGGCTGATGCTGCGCACAAAGGGCGGCGAGATCTTCTTCGCATGGCTGGACAAGGCTTTTCGCAAGCTGCTGAGCTTTGCTGATGAGGGCATGGTGTTGGTGTTTGGCAAAACAGATGCGCCGGTGGTGGCGATCATCATCACGGGCAGCATCATCCTCGTCTCCGCGCTGTCCTCGCTGCTGTATCACTTCGGCGTGCTGCAAGGGATCGTGAAAGGCGCGGCATGGGTGATGCGCCGCGTGATGCACACCAGCGGCAGTGAGACACTCGCCGCCGCCGCGAACATCTTCATGGGCCAGACGGAGGCCCCGCTCGTGATCAAGCCCTACCTCGCCAAGATGACACGCAGCGAGCTGATGTGCCTGATGGTCGGCGGCATGGCCACGATCGCTGGCGGCGTGCTGGCGGCTTATGTTTCGTTTGGTGTGTCGGCCGGGCACTTGCTCACCGCGAGTGTGATGAGTGCGCCGGCGGCCATGATGATGGCGAAAATTCTCCTGCCGGAGACGGAGGTGAGCGAAACGGCCCACGGCGCGAACA
>JBKCXA010000407.1:0-2286 GCA_046316935.1 Prosthecobacter sp. | reverse complement strand
GAACACCGACATGCAGCTCTTCTGGCGTGCCATGCAGAACATCAGCCTCGACCAGCCGGACATCCACATGGACGTCGGCGACATCTGCATGACCGACAAGCTCGCCGATGGCCTGCTCGGCGTGCCACCGAAGTGGGGCGGCGGCGTCACCATCAATCAGACGAGCATCAACAACCGCGCCATCATCTTCCGCAATGCCTTCGAGCGCGCCTGCCACAGCATCCCGTTCTTCTTCGGCCTCGGCAATCACGAGGCGGAATACGGCTACCTCTTCAACGCCGCCACCGACAAGCAGAACAACGTGCCCGCATGGGATCTGAAGGCCCGCAAAGCCTTCTACCCTGCGCCGACACCCGATGGCTTCTACGCCGGCAATCCCACACCGAAGGACTACATCGGCGGCACACTAGGCTTGTTGGAAGACTACTACGCCTTCGAGTGGGGCGAGGCGCTCTTCATCATGCTCGATCCCTTCTGGAACACGATGACCAATCCGAACTCCTCCAACGACGCGTGGAAGTGGAGCCTCGGCAAAGCGCAGTATGACTGGCTGCGCGACACGCTGAAGAACAGCAGCGCGAGATACAAGTTCGTCTTCATGCACCACATCGTCGGCGGCAGCACGCAGACGGCCACCGGCACCGCCCAATACGCCGCACGTGGCGGCATCGAAGTGAGCGACAAATACGAGTGGGGCGGCAAAAACGCCGATGGCAGCCCCGGCTTCGCCACGCAGCGCCCCGGCTGGGACATGCCCATCCATGATTTGCTCGTGATGAACAAGGTGAACGTCGTCTTCCACGGCCACGACCATCTTTACGGCTATCAAACCAAGGACGGCGTCGTCTATCTCGAATGCCCGCAGCCCGGCACGCCGAACTACACCAGCCTCGGCAGCGCCGCCGACGGCCAATACGTCAATCTCGGGGCCAACAGCACCAGCTACCTCCTGCCCAACAGCGGCCACATCCGCGTCACCGTCGGCCCCGATCAAGCCGTGGCCGACTACGTCCGCAGCTACCGCACCGCCCCCGACCCCATGCCGCCCGATGCCACCAGCGTCTTCAACGACGAAACCCCCACCCGCATCAACCGCAGCATCTCCCACAGCTTCGTCCTCGCGCCAAAGGTCAGCCCCCCGATCGAAGTCGCCAACGTCGCCCCCGGCCAGGTCGGCCTCCGCTGGAACGCCATCCCAAACAAACCGTATCAAATCCAGTGGAGTACCGATTTGATCACCTGGACCACCATCGACACGCTGACCTTCACCAACACAAACACCAACGCCACCTACACCGACAACCTCCCTGCGCGTGTGAATGGGCTGCGAGCCTTCTATCGCGTGGTTTGGAATCCGTGATCGCGTCTTCACATGCTTTTCGACCGTTCCAGGCAAGCGTTGAGTGCGTGGCATGACCGCCGTGATCAATCCGCTGCCACCAGGCTGGTGAATGACCTTTCTCCGATAATGCGCGGCATCGCCATGCGTTCGCTGCGTTGTCCGTGGATGGCGGAGGATGCGGTGCAGACGGCGTGGATGCGGTTGTTTCAATCGCTGGAGACGCATGAACTGCGGGTGCCACCGGCTGCGTGGGCGGTGATGATCGTCAAAGGCGTGTGCGCGAACATGCTGCGCACGCTTTCGCGACGTCCCACGGTTCCGCTGGAGGAGGTGAGTGAGGACGAACTGGACAAACAGGTGACGGATCTGTCGCTGGCAGGTGCTCACGAGTCCCGTGAAAGGCTCACGGATGTTATGCAGACCATCTCCCAGCTTTCGCAGGCCGACCGGCTGATACTGAACCTTTATCTGCTCAAAGATGTCTCACCGGGAGTGGTCGCGCGACGAGCCGGATTGACCGCGGGTGCGCTGCGCACGCGCATCTGCCGGATCCGCTCGCGACTGCGTCGCGCGGCTTGTCGCGCACGTCCATGAACAGCCTTTCTGACAGCTTCTCCATCTATCAGGCACGCATCAGCGCCTTCTCACGCCCGACACGCGAGGACGAAAGCGCATGGATCCGGCATTTGCGGGCCTCGGAGCGTGAGATGGCAAAAAATCTCGTCAGCATGGGCCACGTGGCGCGGCAATTGATCGAGCTCGGCCAACGCATCGCCCGCGGCGAAGAGCGGATCGACCGCTGGCTGCGCACGCGTCATCGCGCGGATGGCGTGAGCGATCGTGAGATCTTCGAAATGCGACTTCTCGAGGCGAAAAGGCTGCTGGAAGCGCAGGAGCAGTCATTTAACTCGCAGATGAGCACCACGCTCGTGGAGCCGCTGCGA
>JBKCXA010000406.1:0-7451 GCA_046316935.1 Prosthecobacter sp. | reverse complement strand
GGCTGGGGCTATCTTCGGCGGTTTCGCCATGGTGCTCACGCTCATGATCCCGGTGCGCCGCATATACGGTTTGGACGATCTCCTCACGCCGAAGCACGTCGATAACATGGCGAAGATCATCCTGCTCACGGGCACGATCGTCGGTTACGCCTACTGCATGGAGCTCTTCATGGCCTACTACAGCGCCAATCCGTATGAAGCCGCCGCCTTCACCCTCCGCGGCCTCACCGGACCTTCGATTTGGGCTTATGCGTTGATGTTCAGCTTCAACGTCTTTGCTCCGCAGCTCTTCTGGTATCGCCCCTTCCGCCACAACATGGTCGTCGTGATGTTCGTCTGCATGTGCGTGAACATGGGCATGTGGTATGAGCGCTACGTGATCATCGCCACCACCCTGGAGCGTCACATGACGCCGGGTTCTTGGGGCGAGTACAGCGCCACTTGGGTCGATCAATGGACCTTCATCGGCACTTTCGGCTTCTTCATGATGCTGTTCCTTTTGTTCCTGCGCTTCCTGCCTGTCATCGCCATCGGCGAAGTGAAGGGCGTGCTGCCGCAGTCCGATCCGCACTTCGACGACCACGCCGAGAAAGGCATCCAGGAGGAGGACCTCATGGCCTATCCTGACCGTCACGTCGCCAAACCCGTCGCCGCCTAATTTCACCCCAGCACCTGATTGTGAGCACCACCCTCAAACGAGTACACGGCTACCTGGCGGAGTTTGACAACGTCCAGGACCTCTACCATGCCGCCGAGCACGTGCGCGATGCCGGCTACAACCGCTGGGACGTTCACACGCCCTTCCCGGTCCACGGCATGGACAAGGCCATGGGCAATCCCCGCTCCATCCTCCCGAAGCTCGTCTTCTGCGGCGGCATCACCGGCACCACGGTGGCTTTCATCCTCCAGACCGTCACGCAGACGAATTTCTGGAGTCAGACGCTTGGCCTGAAGTTCGTCGAAGACATCGTCGAGACCTACCCGACCGTCGTTCAGGCCAAGCCGATCGACATCTGGACCCTTCCGGCGTTCTTCCCGGTGATGTTCGAGCTCACGATTCTGTTCTCGGCCTTCACCACCCTCTTCGGCCTGCTCGCCCTCATGGGCCTGCCACGCTGGAACCATCCCCTCTTTGCCTCCAAGCGCTTCGCCAAGTTCTCCGATGACGGCTTCTTCGTCTGCATCGAGGCCCGCGATCCGAAATTCAGCCAGGACGGCACCAAGGCCCTTCTCGAGAAGATCGGCGGCAAGAACATCGAACTCGTGGAGGACGAAATCTAAGCCCCGGCAGCCCTACGACCATGAAGTACTTCTTCCTCAGCTACCTTTTCATCGGCGCCATCATCGTGAGCGCCTTCGGCTTCCGCGGCTCCAAGTCCGAACTGCCTCCCATCGAGGTCTTTGACGACATGGACCATCAGCAGAAGGTCAAATATCAGGCCGCCAGCGAGTTCTTCGCCGATGGCCGTGGTGCTCGTCTTCCCGTGAAGGGCACGGTGCCCATGGGCTTCGAAATCCCCGCCAAACCGGCCGCCGATGGCGAAAAGCCCACGCGCTTCGCCTTCACCAACGGCCTTAGCTACTACCAGACCGGCAAAATGGGCGATTTCTACGGTGACGGCCTCCCCACGGAGATCACCAGCGATCCGCTTGTCTTCAACGACGCCTTCATCAAGCGTGGTGAGCAGCGTTACGGCATCCACTGCGCCGTCTGCCACGGTGCCAGCGCCAACGGCAAGGGCATCACCTCGAAGTTCGGCATCATGACCGCCTACAACTTCCAGCAGGCCGGCAATACCGATCCGGCCAACGCCGCCGCCTTCCGCGCCGACGGAGCCATCTTCGACGTCATCACCAACGGCAAAGGCCTCATGGGAGGCTACGGCGGTAACATCACCCTCCGTGACCGCTGGGCCATCGTCGCCTACATCCGCGCCCTCCAGCAGGCCGCCAAGGACAGCGGAGCCACCCTTCAATAACGGCATCACACGAATTCCGGCATGAGTCACCACGTCTCCTTCAACGATCTGCCCCAGGGCGGTGAAAAATTCGAACCCGCCAAGGGCGGCAAGCTCATAGGGGCCCTCGGCCTCGTCGGCGTGCTCGGCCTCGCGGCCTCGGCCTACTACTTTTTCACCAGCACGGACACCTTTGCCTACTCCTGGCTGTTCGCGATCTTCTTCACCTTTACCTTCTGCGTCGGCGGGGTCTTCTGGATCATGCTGCACGCCGCCTCGAACTCGAGCTGGGGCGTCGCCATCCGACGCCTCTGGGAAAACCTTGCCAACATGGTCGTCATCCTCGGCCTGCTCGCCAGCCCGCTGCTCATCCCCGCGGTGAACAAGCACCTTTACGAGTGGATGAACCATCATCGTGATGCTGCTCACCACGCCGCCGAGCATGGTGGCACCGTGAAAGAGGCGCTGCACCACATGTCTCACGACAATCCGCACCTTCACATCCTCCATTCGAAGTTCGGTTACCTGAACATCAGCAATCACTTCATCCCGCCCTTCTCCTGGCAGACCCGCTTCGTGCTCTACTTCCTCATCCTCGGCTACATCGCCCGCGTGATGCGAAAGAAGTCCCTCGCTCAGGAGCAGGATGGCGACATCAAGCACACCATCTCCTCCCGTCAGTTCTCCTGCCGCTGGCTGTTGTTCTTCGCCCTCACCTCCACCTTCGCCGCTGTCGATTGGCTCATGAGCCTCGATTACTCGTGGTTCTCCACCATGTGGGGCGTTTACATCTTCGCCGGCAGTGCGTGGTCCTCCATGGCGCTCACGATCCTGCTCGTCACCTGGCTGAAGAGCCTCGGCTACCTGCAAAAGGTCGTCACCGAGGAGCATTACCACCTCATGGGCAAGCTGCTGTTCGCCTTCACGGTGTTCTGGGCCTACATCGCCTTCTCCCAGTATTTCCTCATCTGGTATGCCAACATCACGGAGGAGACCCGCTTCTATCTCACGCGTAACACCGAAGGCTGGCGCGGCGTGTCGATCTTCATCGTGGTCGGCCACTTCATCGCACCGTTCCTGGCCCTCCTCTCGCAGGCTCGCAAAAAGAAGCCCTACGTCATGGTCTTCGTCTGCCTCTGGGTCATCTTCATGCACCTCGTGGACATGTACTGGAACGTCATCCCTGAGCGTGGCCCCTCCCTCGGCAAGGACTGGTGGATCGACGGCGCTTGGATTCAGGACGTCGCTGCTCTTCTCGGTGTCTTCGGCACCATGGGCTTCCTCTTCCTCCGCGGCCTCTCCAAATACAGCCTGTATCCTTGGCGTGACCCTCGCCTCATCGAGTCCGTGAACGTCATCAACTGAGTCTGACTCTTTGCCCTTAGCCCTTCGCCCTTCGCTCCATGTCGCAGCCTGAAACATCCAAAAAAGCCGGTGCCACCTTCCTGTGGGTGCTCGGAGCCTTCGCTGGCTTCGCCGTGCTCTTCAGCGTCCTCCAGTCCACCGTCAGCACCCCGGAAGACCCTCGCGTGCCTGAGCGTCTCGCCGCCAAGGAAGAGATCACCAAGCTCCAGGATGCCAATTTGACCGCCATGGGCCTCAAAGACCCCGCCAAGAAGGCCGAGGTCTTCAACAAAGCCCTCACCGCCCTCAAGGCCAAGCCCGTCGGAGCCAGCACGCAGGTCGTCCCCGGCTCTCCCACGCAGTTGAAGCAGGCCGCCGCGGCCGCGCCGGCTGCTCCAGCCGCCGCCCCGGCACCCGCCGCTCCCGCGAAGTAATCGTCACGCCGCCTCTTTCCCACCCGATATGGATTCCACTTCCAACTCCCCGGACCTCGCCGCCGACAATCAGCGCCGTGCCGCCATCGACAAGTCGGTGCGTGGACCTGTGCTGTTCCTGTTCCTCAACGGCGCCTTCTGGCTCATGCTCTCCACCATTCTCGGCGTGCTCTCCGCCGCGAAGCTGTTCGCTCCGAGCTTCCTCGGTGACTGCGAATTCATCACCTACGGCCGCCTTCAGCCCGTCCACATCAATGCCCTCGTCTATGGTTGGGGCATCCAGGCCGCTCTCGGCATCATGCTTTGGATCATGGCCCGTCGCAGCGGTCAAGAACTCCGCAGCGGAAAGTCCCTCATGATTGCCGCAGGCGTGTTCTGGAACATCACCATCACCGTCGGCCTGCTCGCCATCCTCATGGGCAAGAGCACCTCAATGGAGTGGCTGGAAATGCCGAAGTTCGTCTGGCCCGTGCTCTTGATTTGCTTCCTCGCCTACGCCTGGCCCATCGCCCGTATGTTTGGCCGTGCCTTCCGTCCCGAGGGCTTCATGGTCAGCACGTGGTACATCCTCGGTGCCTGCTTCTGGTTCCCCTGGATCTTCATCACGGCGAATGTGGCGCTGCATTGCCTGCCCGGCCTTGGCGCTCTCGGCTCCGGCATCAATGCCTGGTATGTCCACAGCGTGATCCTGCTCTTCTTCGTCCCCGTCGGCGTCGGAGCGGCCTACTACTTCATCCCGAAAATCACCGGCCAGCCCATCGCCAGCCAGCAGCTCGCCAGCAGCGGATTCTGGGCCCTCGCCATCCTCGGTGGCTGGACCGGCATGCAGAAGTTCATGGGCGGCCCGCTGCCTGCCTGGATGGTCGGCGTGGGTGCCACCGTCGGCGTGCTGATGCTCGTTCCCTTCGGTCTCGTCGGCCTGAACCACCACCTGACCACGCTCGGCAAGCACGACGCCGTCAGCTACAGCCCCACGCTCCGCTTCATCTTCTTCGGATCCCTCTTCCTGCCGGTCACCGGCATCATCCTCGCCCTGACGAGCGCGTTCTGGACTGGCGCGGCCATCCAGTTCACGCAGGCCTGGTATGCCTTCCAGACCGTCAGCGTGTATGGCTTCTTCAGCATGTGCGCCTTCGGTGCCATCTACTACATCACGCCGCGTCTCGCTGGCTGTGAGTGGCTCAGCGTCCGCCTCATCCGCAATCACTTCTGGTTCTCCGTCTATGGCGTGAGCACCATCGTCATCATGAGCCTCGTCGCCGGCTGGCAGCAGGGCGCCGATCTGAACAATCCAGAGCATTGGAATCTGGACTTCATGAACCACGTCATCAATTCCCGCCCCTACGTCATGGCCCGCGCCGTCGCCTGGGCGCTGATCAGCGTCTCCAACATCTTCTTCCTCCTCCACCTCATGCTCATGGTCGCCGGCCTCGGACGTCGCAGCAATGCGCCGACGCTCCTCTATCGCGACCACGGCCATGACGACACGCACACCGCTCAAGCTTCCCACGCATGATGAACTTCCGCTCCTTCATCCTCGGCCTCGCCGCCGCGTTCGCCCTTCCCTGGCTTTTCCTCATCGTCCTCCCGGCGATGAACTACCAGTCCCTCACCCGTGTTGCCTATGACAAGGACAAGGACGGCGTGGAAGGCTTTTACCCGCCTGCTGTCGTCAATGGTCAGGGCCAGCTCATTTATATCCAGGAAGGCTGCAACCAGTGCCACACCCAGATGATCCGCCCGACGCCGCTCGGTCTCGATGGCTGGGTCAAAGGCTGGGGCCAGGACCAGGAAGCCCGCCCTGCCGCCCCCGTCCGCAGCAACACGCTTCGCGACTACCTTGGCGAGAAATTCACCCCGCTCGGTGTCCAGCGCATCGGCCCGGACCTCACCAACTACGGCTGGCGTGCTCCTGCTGCCGCCGTGATCCACCGCAAGCTCTACGCGCCGCACTCCCTCAACGACTGGAGCACGATGCCTGCCTACAAGCACCTCTACAAGCTGCAGAAGATCCAGGGCCCCGCCTCCGAGCGTGCACTGAAGCTCACCGGCAAGTTCGCTCCTCCGGATGGCTTTGAAGTCGTGCCCACTGCCGAGGCCGATCGCCTCGTCGAGTATCTCCTTTCCCTGAAGAAGGACTTCCCCGTCCCCGGACAGTCCGCCGTCGCCGCTGCTCCCGCCGCCGCGAAGAAGTGAGTTTGATCTTTTAGCTTTCATCTTTTCAGCCTTTCCATGAGCGCCCCCGCCCATCCCGATTCCACCGACCTCGACCGCATTCACGCCGCCGTGAAGCGTGAGAAGGCCGATCAGGCTCCTTCCAATGCTCCCGCGCCGATGTGGGCCATCTTCATGCTCATGATCGTTTCGATCATCGCGGGCGGCCAGCTCGGTCAGAATCCCTTCAACGCTTCGGTCGTGGATGTGCGTCCCGGTGGCAGCGGTGGTGGCGATACGCTTGACCCCTTCCAGACAGCGATGAAAAAAGGCGCCAGCGGCTATTCCGTCTGCGGTGGCTGCCATCAGGGCAATGGCAACGGCATTCCCGGCCAGTTCCCGCCACTCGCCGGTTCCGAGTGGGTCTCAGGAGGCACGGAGCGCCTGATCCGCGTGGCTCAGCATGGTCTTGTCGGTGCCATCACCGTCAAAGGACAGGGCTACAACACCCCCGGCGGCATGATGGGCTTTGGCGCGGCCATGTCCGCTCAGGACCTCGCCAACGTGCTCACCTACGTCCGCAACTCGTGGGGTAATGAAGGCACTATGATCACCAAGGAGATGGTCGAAAAGGTCCGCTCCGAGGAAAAACGCACTACCCAGTGGACCGAAGCCGAGCTGAAGCCCTTCGCGGACAAGAACGTCCCCGGCGACATCCCCGCTGGTCCGGGTGCCACGGCCGCTCCGGCTGCCAAGAAGTAATTTCCAAACCCCGCAATGCTCCGTCGTGTGACACAAGACACCTCCCGCCAGGCGCTTCTGACCGCCTTCGGAGTCGTTTTGTGCCTGACGAACACCAGTTGCGGCAAAATGGCCGATAACGGCCCGCACCTCCCCCAGGCTCCGCTGGCACCGGCGGTCGAAGTGGCGGAAAAACCGACTCTTAGCGGCAAAGTCACACTTCAGGGCATTGAAGCCGAAAAGCTCCGCAAGGTCGTCGATGTCGGCGGAAACCCATTCTGCACCGGTCACGGCGAAATTATCGATTCAGCTTGGCGTGTCGCCGCCGATGGTGGCCTCGCGAATGTCGTCATCACTGTCGAAGGCAGCCCGCGTGCCTCCAACGTGCCCGCCACGTCGCCGTTGATTGATCAGACGCATTGCGAGTTTTTGCCAAACACCCTCGCGGTGCAGGCCGGGCAGTCTGTGCGCTTCCACAACAGCGATCTCACCTTCCACAACATCCGCATCGCACGTCATCAGCTTGGCAGCAGCCATGGCGGTGAGAACTTGGCGAACCTTGCCCAAGCCTCGCAAGGCGATGCCAATGTCGAAACCTTTCCGTGCCCGGCATCTACCGTCTCGAGTGCGACGTACATCGGTGGATGAAAGCTTGGGTTTACGTCCATGAAGGTATCCACAGCGCGGTTTCCGCCGCGGATGGCACTTACCGCATCGACCGCGCCCTCGCCGACGGCACTTCCACCGTGAAAGCCTGGCATCCGCAGTTTGCCGAGCCGCTCTCGCAAACCGTCACCATCGCCAATGGCACCGCCAAAGC
>JBKCXA010000405.1:0-4812 GCA_046316935.1 Prosthecobacter sp. | reverse complement strand
AAAACGCCCTCGAAGAACTCGACGCCCCCGGCGAGTGGTTCTACGACAAGCACAGCGGCACCCTCTACTTCTGGCCGCCCAGTGTGGTCCGCAAAGTCCCTGTGCGGTCAGACGCCGCTCACGGAGTGAGCGGACCACTTTCCGACATCCGCCTCCCCCTCGCCGACGCCTTCTTCAAAATCAAAGGCGCCAAACACATCACCCTCCGCGGCCTCACGCTCACCGGCACGCATGGCAGCGCCATCGTGTTCGAGCGGGCGGAGGACTGCCTCGTCGAGAAGTGCGTCATCACCCAGGTCGGTGCCTTCCACGGCAGCGGCGTCGGCGTGAGCGATGGCAAAAACGTCCGCGTCTCCCGCTGCGAGATCAGCTTCACCGGCAGCAACGGCGTCAGCCTCAGTGGAGGCGACCGCAAAACGCTCACCGGGCCCGGTCATATCGTCGAGGACTGCCACATCCATCACATGGGCGTCTTCAACAAGAACGCCTGCGGCGTCGCCATGTATGGCGTGGACAATGCCGTGCGGCATTGCCACATCCACGACGGCCCGCGCATGGGCGTGCAGATGAGCGGGAACAATCTCATCGTCGAATACAACCACCTCCATCACCTCTGCCTTGAGACGCAGGACGGCGGCGCGGTTTACACCGGCGGTCGCGATTGGATCAGCAGCCGCGGCAGCAAGTGGCGCTACAATTTGATCCACGACGTCATCGGCTGCGGCCAGGAGGCCGGCGGGCTGAAGCATCCGTGGTTCACCTTCGGCCTCTACCCCGACGACAACTCCGGCGGCCTCGACATCTTCGGCAACATCGTCTTCCGCGTCGCCCACACGCCAATCCATCTGCACAACGCCCGCGACTGCCTCGTCGAAAACAACATCTTCGCCCTCGGTGGGAAGTTTCAGTTCGACCTCCACGGCTGGACCAAGGAGCAGCGCTTCTACACCAGCCACATCGACACCATGATCAAAGGCTACGAATCCGTCGCCGGTCAGCTCGCCTGGGCCAGCATGCGCGGCATGGACCTGCATCCAAAGGACGCCATCCGCGACGACGGCACCATGATGAGCGGCAACCTCGTCCGCCGAAACATCATGTTCTCCGACCAGCCCGGCATCAAATACGGCGACCTCCGCCATGTGTCGCCCAAGTGGAACGTCATCGATCAAAACCTCGCGTGGGCCAACGGCCATCCCATCACCACCGGCATCAACAAAACCGGCCCCGACAAGCCCGGCGCGCCGCTCCTCAGCGAAACCTTCGACACCACCGAGCCCGGCAAGACGCCCAAAGGCTGGGGCTTCAACCATCGCCCCAACAAAGACGTGCAACTCGTCGTCGCCGATGGCGCCTTGCGAGTCGATTGCGCGCTCGGCAGCGATCCAGGCAATCCCAAAAGCGTCTTCCACGGCCCTGATGTGCCCATCAAGCCCGGCGCCGCCTACCGCGTGCGTCTGCGCGTCCGCTCCACCGAGCCCACCGCCAAGCTCAGCCTCGCCTTCGCCTCCTTCAAAAACCGCGAAGGCTACTGGCAGGCCCAGAGCACCAGCCTCACCGCCACCCGCGAATGGACCGAAGTCGAGTCCACCGGCCGCATGCCCCGCGAAAACGAAACCGCCTGGAAACCCTGGATGACCCACTTCTGGCTCCGCATCGACTGCCACGAGCCGAAGGGCCAGGTCTTCATCGACAACGTCCGCCTCACCGAATGCGAACCCCTCGACGAATGGACCTCCTGGCAAGCTGAAGGCTGGGACAAACACAGCCTCATCGCTGATCCGATGTTCGTGGATTGGAAACACGATGACTTTCGCCTCAAGCCTGAATCACCGGCGTTCAAACTCGGCTTTGAAGCGATCCCGGTGGAGAAGATTGGCATCAGGAAGTGACGTAGCACGAGTTTTCCAACTCGTGAGCTTTGGAGCGGCCATTTTATCTCACGCCAAGGCGCAAAGCCGCCAAGGTCTGAAGGTTTCTGATTCTTCGTGCCTTTGCGAACGTTGCGTGAGACTTGTTCAGGGACTTGGAAACAGGTTTGAATATCCAGCCGAGCGGAGCGAGACAGACGACCGTTAGGGAGCTCGAAGGGGAACGAAGTGCATCCATATCGAACAACCTGCCCGCAACGCTTCGCCTGCCCGAAGTGCTTCGCCCAGCGTTGCAGGCGGGCGTAGCGATGCAGGCGGGGGAACCACGAAGGATGAAGGCCTGACCCGGCTTGGGACCTTCCATGTGGTCCGTGGTCAAAGGATGCTCTTCGATTTTGGCCTCATGCGTCACGAAATACCCCTGTCCAAACACCTTTCTCGCTCTTTCCTCCGGCTCGCATGAAAACACACTGCCTTCTCCCCCTCCTGCTCTGCTGCGCCGTGGTCTCCGGTTGCCTCACCATTCCCGCCCCCTTCAGCCCGCCTCCCTCTGCCGATGCCGGATTCGACGGCGGCCCCGCTCCCTCTTCCGACTCCCTTATGAATGAGGCCGACCGCGCCGAATTCATGCGCATCCACAACCAGGCCCGTGCAGAAGCCGGTGCTGCTCCGCTCGTCTGGTCGGATGAGCTGTCGAGCCACGCGCAAGAGTGGGCGGAGGAACTGGCCCGCCGCGACCGCATGCAGCACCGCAGCAACAACCGCTACGGAGAAAACCTCGCCTACGGCACCAACGTGGACGCGGCGGGTGCCGCGCACATGTGGCTCTCCGAGCGGGCAGCCTATGACGGCGGCCCCATCAGCCGCGGAAACTTCTCCTCTATCGGTCACTACACGCAAATGATCTGGGGCAGCACCACCGAGGTCGGCTACGGCATCGCACGCGTCGGCAGGAACGTCTATGTCGTCGCCAACTACGCCCCGGCGGGCAATGTGGTCGGTCAGCGGCCATGATCGTCTCCGGCGGCGTTTGAATGCCTGAAGTTCTCCAACCCCAAGGGGCAGGTCCACTGCCATTTAGACCGGTTCTCATAATGAATGTCTGAAATGACCGGCGAGCGCGGCGGCTTCAGTGGCAAGGAAAGAGCGAGGAGGCTATTGGAACAATAGCTGACGAGGGAATGACGCCGCCCATGAGGCTGCCCCGCCGCCGGGAATCTGACAGACATTTTGAGAACCGGTCTAGTCAGCGATCCGGCCTGCAACGCTGCTTCGACTGCCAGTCGAAGCGACGGCAACCGCCGCGAGGCGTCGCTTCGATGGGTAATCGAAGTCGAACGTCCCCTGACTTCGCCTCGTTGCTAAACGAAATGGCAGTCGGAGGCAGGTCGCTGAAAAGTTGGCCGCGAAGGCCTTTGGCTGGCAATGAATCGTGCCCGTCCTTCGTATCCTCACGGTGCCCCCCTCTGGAAACGAGCCTATCAACAAACCCGGCGTAGACGTGCTTCACCCGCTGGAAAACCCGGGTCCAATTCAGGAATACGCCAATGCCTTCACCGTGGCCTCCGGCCTGCCGCTCGACCTGGATCTGGGACGCGGGCCGAAACCTCTGCGAACGTGCGACAACCCGTTCTGCAAATTGATGGCCCGCATCAACCCAGCCTGCAAGGAATGCCTCGACACGCAGGCGCAATTGCGAAGGCTGGCACAGCACGGCCCGCGCACCGTGAAATGTTTCGCGGGCTTGTGCGAGACAGCCGTGCCGCTGGCGAAAGGCAGCGGAGCGCAGGCGTTTCTGAACACCGGCCATGTCTTCCTCTCCCCGCCTTGCGCGAAGAACTTCGAGAAAGTCTCCGACCACCTCTCCAAGATCGGCGTCAAATTCAATGTCAATCACGCGAAGAAGGCCTGGCTCGCGGGGCGCGTCATGTCTCCGGAGACGTATGACGCGTTTGTGAAGCTGCTGGAGCTTTTTGCCCGGCATGTGCCCAACTGCGCTGGCAGCACCACCCCCATCCCGGCTGATCCGCCCAAGCTGCCACCGCTCATGGAGAAGGCGCGGAGCTACATCCTGGCCCACCTCTCGGAGGAGATGCCACTCCGGCATGTCGCGCATCTGGTGAACTTCAGCCCCAATCACTTTTGCCGGCGGTTCAAAGCCGCCACCGGCCTCTCGTTCACCGAATTCCTGGCTCAGAGCCGGGTGGATCATGCCAAGCACATGCTGCGCACCGATCCCTCCGCCCGCATCAGCGAGGTGGCCTACGCCTCCGGCTTCCAATCCATTTCGCGCTTCAATCGCGTGTTCCGCCAGCACCTCGGTGTCTCCCCGCGAGAATACCGTGACGCCGCTCCGGTGAAATGACGCCGCCCATGAGGCAGCCACGGGTTGGTGCCCTCCGCTCATTCCGCGTGTTCCGTGGTTGTCTCCATTCGCCGGTGGTTCAGGGCATTTGTCGCGGATGATTCAGGTTCCCGGCCCCGCATGCCATGCCTGCGGACAAGTTTTTTCCGCTTTCGGCACAAGTTCGCCAAGGTCCCCGCATCGGGAGGATGAGCCAAACGGAGTCCCTGCTCCGACCTCACTCCATCAACCTGCCTTATCCTCCTGCCATGAATCCCTCCATCCATCTCCTGAAAACCCGCCAGCCGCTCCGCCAGATCGCCCGTGCGGCCTTGCTCACCACCCTCATCGCCAGCCAGGCTTTTGGCATCGGCGACTTTAATCCACGGCCTCCGCTCCCGAATCTGATCGGCCTGGGCCAGGGGACTTCGACCATCGGATTCCAGCTCAGCCCCGGCCAGATCGAGACGATCCGCCGGCGCGTGGAGTTCATGCCGGACTTCAGCCCGGCGGCACGCGCCTCCCGCCCGACGCTCGTCCTGCTCATTCATGGCCGCACCGATGGCCTGGATGTGCGCGACTTCGTCAACCGTGCGC
>JBKCXA010000404.1:0-3479 GCA_046316935.1 Prosthecobacter sp. | reverse complement strand
GCATGGAGGTGAGCGCGGCGGGCATTGGCGCCGTGAGTGTCTTTAATAACATGCTCAGTGGCGCGGCGACGGACTTCAAACTCAGCGGCGGCTTCCTGTATGCGACTGATGGCAGCCTTCTCAATACCGATCCGGTCAATGCGATGCCTTTCACCGGCTCCACGGGCCTCGTGCTGACGGATGCGGCCACGAAGCGCCTCTGCTGGCTGCAACAGAGCGGCAGCACAGCCACGCTGCATGTGCATGAGCAGTCGCCGTATGGACGGCGCATCGGTGGCTTGCCGCTCACGGGCCTGAATGGCACCGCGACGAGTCTGGTGCCTGCGGGTGGGGATCGCGTGGCCTTCCGCACCACGGCGGGGCAGTTGTTCATCGTGCGCAGTGAACTGCTCGGCACGGCTTCGACCCGCATGCGTGTGACGCCGCAATCGCCGCTGCTGATGACGCGTCAACTTGGTCAAAACACGACCACGCCGTCGGAAATCAAATTCACCGTGGCAAACCTCGGCGGTGGCACCTTGAACTGGCAGTCGAGCTTTGTTCCGTGGCTGGATGTGTGGACGCTGCCGCTCGTCCTCGGTGACCGACAGGTGCAGGACCTCGTGCTGCAACCGAACTCCCTCGCGCAAAGCCTGCCGCCCGGTGATCACACGGCCACGCTGTCCTTCACGAATCAAACGAATGGCCTCGGCAATGAGAGCTTCACCGTCACGCTCCGCGTTTTGGCCACGAACTCCGCGCCGACGATCACCAGCATCACGAATCAAACGACCGGAGGTGATTCACCCATCGGCCCGCTGAGTTTCACGGTCGGCGATGCGGAAACAACGGCTGCAGCGCTCACGATGAGCGCGGTTTCATCGGATACGACGCTCATCCCGCACTCAGGCATCGTGTTCGGTGGCAGTGGTGCGTCTCGCACGGTGACTCTCACCGCAGTGCCGGGCCGCAGTGGCACGGCGGGCATCACCGTGACCGTTTCGGATGGCCTGGCGACGGCGAGCACGACCTTCAACGTCACCGTGAACGCGGTGAACGATGCGCCCACCATCTCAACCATTTCGAGCCCGGTTTGCTCGGAAGACCCGTCGGTGACTGGTCTGGCGTTCACGATCAGCGATCCCGAATCCCCGTCGGGTGATCTGGTCGTGAGCGCCACTTCCTCAAATCCAGCGCTCATCCCGGCGAGCCGCATCTATTTTGGCGGCAGTGGCAATGCCCGCACGCTCTCGCTCGTGCCGCTGCCGGATCAAAATGGCAGCGCCAGCATCACCATCAGCGTCAGCGATGGCCAGCTCAGTGCCTCGCGCACTTTCACACTCACGGTAAATGCCGTGAACGATGCGCCGACGCTGAATCCGCCTGCTGCGCTGCTTTTGCCCGTGAGCTCGCCCACGCAGATGGTGAATCTCACCGGCATCAGCTCCGGCGCGGCGAATGAAACGCAAAACCTCGTCATCACCGCCACTTCATCGAACACACTCGTCGTTCCGCATCCCGGCGTGATCTACAGCAGCGCCGCGAGCACCGGCACGCTCTCCATTTCGCCCCTCGCCGGTGCCACCGGCTCCGCTGCGATCAATGTGACTGTGCATGACGGCAGCATCGCCACGGTGCGCAGCTTTCCGGTGCGGGTCGGCGTGCCGGTCATCAGCAACTTCACACCGGCCTCCGGTCCTGCAGGCACTCTCGTGACGATCACAGGCGATGGCTTTGATCCAGTGCCTGCGACGAACGCGGTCTATTTCGGCGCGGTGCGTGCGCCGGTGCTCTCCGCGAGCACGACTCAGCTCACGGTTTTCGCTCCCGCAGGGGCCACGAATAAACCTTTGAGCGTCACCGCACGCGGATTGACCGCGCAGGCGACGAAGGCCTTCCGCATCACCTTTGCGAATACACGTCCCTTTGCCGCGGATGCCTTCGGGCCTGTGCAATTCCTGCCGAAAACGATCCACACGAGCTTCATCGAGCGCCGCGTGCTCACCGCCGATCTCGATGGCAATGGCTCCGCTGACATTTTGGCCAAAGGCGCGACGGGTTTTGAATTCACCACGAATCAAATCGCCGATGGCGTGCTGCATCCGGGTGCCTTTGATCCGCTCGCGCAGGTGCCGCATGTCTCCACGATCAATGGCATGATCCATTGGGATTACGGCGATCTCGATGGCGATACACGGTTGGATGTCGTCGCCTGCGGTGACACGGGCGTGTGGATCTTCCGCAACACCGGCGGCAGCCCGCTTTTCGCGCCGCGAGTGCAGCTCAGCACCACTTACGCCAGCGTGGTGCTCATTTCAGATGTCGATGGCGATGGCAAACCGGAGATCCTCGCCGCGGAATCGCCCAGCGTGGCCGTTTTCCGCAACACGAGCACGACGGCCGGCCTGAGCTTCGCTCCGCGCATTCAACTGCCGCCGAGCACGATGGCCGCGTCCTCGCTGATTTTGGAGGACATGGATGGCGATGGCCGTCGCGACATCGTCGCGGGCATTGTGCCCTCCGCGCAGGTTTATCGGGCCACTGGCACGCTGCCGCTCGCCACGAGCTCGTTTGCCGCGCCGGTGAGTTTTGCCACCTCGACGGCTTCCACCGGTCATCGCGTGGCGGTGGCGGATTTTGATGGCGATGGAAAGTGCGACATCGCTTGCGCAGGTTTCCCGACGGGAGCTTCGGCGGTCAATCCGGGCACGCTGGGCTTCTTCCGCAACACCAGCACGCCCGGCTCGATCACGATGGAGCCGCGTGTGGACATGGCGGTGCCTCCGCAGCCCTCCGGCGTCGAATCAGCCGATCTCGATGGCGATGGCCTCGCGGACCTGCTGGTGACGAGCTACGGCCAGGTCTCGCAATCCGCCGCCGTGTGGAAAAACTCCAACACGCCCGGCAGCCTCACCGCAGCGGCCTTTGGCACACGCATCGACCTGCCTGGAAACATCGGCGGCTCGCTGATGGGCGCGATGACGGGCGATCTCGATGGCGACGGCCGTCCGGAGATCGTCATCGGCAGCGCCGGGCAACGCGTGATGGTCTGGAAGAATCAATTCGGCGACTCGCAGCCGCTCATCACCGCGATGTCGCCTTCATCGGGACCCGTCGGCACCGAGGTGACACTCACCGGCAGCGGCTTCGCGAGTGTGACCGGCGGCAATGTCGTCTATTTCGGATCACGTCGCGCGAATGTGCTCAGCGCCTCCGCGAACTCGCTCACGGTCAGCGTGCCTGAGGGAGCGACAGCCGATGCGATCTCCGTCACCGTGAACGGCACGACTGCTCTCTCGCCAGAGGTTTTCAAAACCACGCTCATCACCACGCGAGTGCTCTCCGCTGGCAGCTACAGGCCGGGAGCTGTCGTCGGCAGCACCGTGCTGGATACCTTCACCTATCCGAATCCGATCTCCGTCGTCGATGTGGATGATGACGGGTTCAACGATGTCGTCATGACCCGCACGGTAGCATACTGCGTGCTCATGGTCCGCAAC
>JBKCXA010000403.1:0-5010 GCA_046316935.1 Prosthecobacter sp. | reverse complement strand
CCAAGCGTGGACGAGTCTCGCGCAGTCTCTCATCAATCTGAAGGAGTTCATTTATCTTCGATGAAAACCCTCACGACATGGACTGCGGCAGCCTGCTGCCGCTTTGAGGTTAGGCAGCCCTGCTGCCGGGAGAAAACTCACGCTTCGCTCATCAATCGTCCTCCGTCGCCAGCAGGGCTGGCTTGCCAAAAGCGCCAGCAGGGCTGCCGCAGTCCAAAGGCTGCCGCCAGCTCACCACTCAAACTTCACCGGAAAGTCCGGGCAGAGTCTCGAGGTCGTCGCGTCGGGAACATCATGCCGGTAGAAGGTCATGTTGCCGTCTTCATCGCAAAACCAAACTTCTTCGGCTCCACGGGCAAAGTAGAGCTGCATCTTGCCCATCATCTCGACAACGCTGTTGGAGTAGGAACGAACTTCGACGCAGATCTCAGGAGCAATCGGCATCGTGAAAGCCCGGCGATGCGGGGCGAGCCTGGCATTGGATACCCACGAGACATCAGGAACCTTGATCCCGTCGGAGGTTTCCACAGCACATTCTGTGATGACTCGTCCGTCCGGCATAAGGTCCGCCAATTTGCGGCCAATTTCAGACTGAAACCCTCCATGCCAATTATATGCAGGACTCATGACGATTTGATTGAAGCGGTTGGTTTCGATCTTGTACGGCAGGTCCTGCAAGGTCGGGTCTTCACAGATTTCTTTCCAGGTGCGCATGGCGGAATGATGCCAGCACCGAAAACGACTCGCAACATCCAATTCAGCCTCTCATGAACACGCACCTCTCCCGCCGCCACCTCCTCTCCCGCGCCTCCACCGGCTTCGGCATGGCCGCGCTTGCGGGGCTCATGCAGGAGGAAGCGCAGGCTTCGCTCGTGCATCGTGCGAAGCGTTTCGCGCCGAAGGCACGCAGCGTGATCTTTCTCTACATGAGCGGCGGCGTGTCGCATGTCGATTCCTTCGACCACAAGCCGATGCTCAAGAAGTTCGAAGGCAAGCCGATGCCGGTGGCGGTGAAGAAGACGCAGTTCAACAACAACGGCACCGTCCAGCCGTCGCACTGGGAGTTCAAACCGTATGGCCAGTCCGGCATCGAGGTGAGCGACCTCTTTCCGCACATCGGCGGCGTGATCGATGACATCTGCCAGCTCCGCAGCATGACGGCGAAGTTCAGCGAGCATGCGCAGGGGAATTTCTTCATGCACAGCGGCTTTCCCTTCCTCGGCTTCCCCAGCGCCGGAGCATGGACGAGCTACGGCCTCGGCTCCGAGTCACGCGATCTGCCGGGCTACGTCGTGCTGCAAAGCGGCGGCGCGGCGACACCGCATGGCGGCGTCGGCCTTTTCAGCAACGGCTTCCTGCCCGCGCAGCATCAGGCCAGCATCGTGAAGGCCGACGAGGCCGAGGCAGTCGCCAACATCCGACCGCGACAGCCCCACGACCTCCAGCGCCGCCAGCTCGACTTCATCGGCGCGATGGATCGACGCTTTGCCAGCACCACGCAGCATGACACGCACATCGAGGCCGCCATTTCGAACTACGAAATGGCCTGGCGCATGCAGGCCGCCGTGCCCGACCTCTGCGATATCTCCGGCGAGACCGAGGCGACGAAGAAACTCTACGGCCTCGACGATCCCGAGCCGAAAAAAGCCGCTTACGCACGCCAATGCCTGCTCGCCCGGCGACTCGTCGAACGCGGCGTTCGCTTCATCGAGCTCAGCACCCTCGCCTACAACCTCGGCGGCGGAAACGGAGCCAATCCCTGGGACCACCACGGTGCGATCAAAGAAGGCCACGGCAAGATGGCCAACCAGATCGACCAACCCATCGCCGCGCTCATCAAAGACCTCCGCTCACGCGGCCTGCTCGACAGCACGCTCATTGTCTGGGCCGGCGAATTCGGACGCACCCCTTTCGCGCAAGGCAACAACGGCCGCGACCACAACCCCTACGGCTTTACCGTCTGGATGGCTGGTGGAGGTGTCAAAGGCGGCCACGTCTATGGCTCCACCGATGAATTCGGCTACAACGCCACCGAGAACGTCTGCACCGTCTATGACCTCTGGGCCACCGTCCTCCACCTGATGGGCCTCGACCACGAACAGCTCACCTACCGCTTCGGCGGCCGTGATTTACGGCTCACCGATGTGCATGGGAATGTGCTGCGGGACATCATCGCGTAGCTTCAACGCCCAGATGCTTCACGAGGAAGGCCCACTCATCGGCGGTCTTCTCGATCATCTTGTTTAAAGCGGTGCCAGCACCATGTCCGGCACTCGTTTCGATGCGGATGAGCACCGGCGGGCCGTCTTTGGCTTGGCATTCCTGAAGGCGTGAGCCGAATTTGAAGCTGTGAGCAGGCACCACGCGGTCGTCGTGATCGCCCGTGAGCACGAGGGTGGCCGGATAGCGGGTGCCGGGCTTCAGATTGTGATAGGGCGAGTAGCTGAGTAGGGCTTTGAACTCCGCGCCGTTCTCCACGCTGCCGTAATCGCTGCGCCAGCCCCAGCCGATGGTGAATTTCTCAAAGCGCAACATGTCGAGGACTCCCACCGCGGGAAGCGCAGCGGCATACAGGTCGGGTCGCTGAGTCATGCAGGCTCCCACGAGGAGGCCGCCATTGCTGCCGCCTTGGATCGCGAGCTTTGAGCTGCTGGTGTACTTGTTCGCGATGAGCCACTCGGCGGAGGCAATGAAGTCATCGAAGACGTTTTGTTTGCCAAGCTTCACGCCCGCCAGATGCCATTCGCGGCCGTATTCACCGCCGCCGCGCAGGTTCGGCATGGCAAAGACACCGCCCATCTCCAGCCACACGGCTCGTGAGACGGAAAACGACGGCGTGAGGCTGATGCTGAATCCACCGTAGCCATACAGCAGCGTCGGATTCGAGCCGTCGAGCTTCAGTCCCTTCTTGTGGACGATGAACATCGGCACCTTCGTGCCATCCTTGCTGGTCACAAAGACCTGCTTCGTCTCAAAGGCCGCTCCATCGAATTTCACCTCCGGTTTCCGCCACAGGGTGCTTTCACCGCTTTCGAGATCCATGCTGTAGATCGCTCCCGGCTCGGTGAAGCTCGTGAAGGTGTAGAACGTGCTTTTGTCCGTGCGATGACCGCCAAAACCACCCGCCGAGCCGATGCCGGGCAGTTTCACCTCGCGGATAAGCTTTCCATCCATGTCGAAGCACTTCACCTCCGTCTTCGCATCGCGGAGATACTGGCAGAACATTTTGCCGCCGACGGTGCTCACATTTTCCAGCAGCACCTTCGGCACTTCGGGCACGATCACCCGCCAGTTGCCACGCTGCGGCTTGCGGATGTCGATGGCAATGACCTGGTAGCAGGTGGCATTCAGATCGGTGTGGAAGTAAAAAATCGGGCCGACGTTGTCGATGAACTCGTAACGGGCATCGTAGTCATTCAGCAGCTCCACCACCGGGGCGTCAGAAGCGATCTTTTTGTAGAAGAGCCGATTCTTCGGCTCCGTGCCGAGCCAGACGGGAATGATGAGATATTCGCCATCCTCAGTCACATGACCGCCAAAGCCCCACTTCGGCTCGTCCTTTCGTTCATAGACCAAGACATCCTCTTTCTGGCTCGTGCCGAGCTTGTGGAAGTAAAGCTTATGAAACTCGTTTTTGGCCGTGAGGGCCGCACCAGCATTCGGTTCATCGTAACGGGCATAGAAGAAACCGCTGCCATCTTTGAGCCATGAAATGCCGCTAAACTTCACCCAGCGGATCACATCATCGAGATCCTTGCCACTGGCGATGTCACGCAGGCGAATCGTGTTCCAATCGCTCCCCGCCTCCGAAACGCCATACGCGATGAGTTTGCCATCCTCACTGGCTTCGTAGTCGCTGAGTGAGGTGGTGCCATCTTTCGACATCGCATTCGGATCGAGCAGCAGCACCGCTTTCTCCTCCAAGGACGCCGCCGTCATCAAAACAGGCTGGTTTTGCAAACCGCTGTTATACGAGTAGAACCAGCGTCCGCCTCGCTCGAAGGGCATGCCTACGCGTTCGTAATTCCACAGTTCCTTGAGCCTTGACTGGATTTCTTGGCGACGCGGCAGCTTCTCCAGATAGCCGAAAGTGACCTCGTTTTGAGCCTTCACCCATTGCTTGGTCTCCTCCGAATTGTCATCCTCCAGCCAGCGATACGGATCGGCGATCTTCACGCCGTGCAGCGTCTCCACGACGGCCTCCTTGCGGGTGGTCGGATAGGTCAACGAATCGGCGGCAAGGGCGGAGACAGTCATGGTGAGAAGGACAAACGGGCGCATAAGCTGAAAGTCTCCGCCACCGGCGAGGACTTATCAACTCAGCGAATCCCTTGAAGGGCGAAATCAGGCTTCGGGAGCCGCAGGCTCATCCGATGCCACCTCCGCCGGGACTACGGGAGCAGCTTCGGCCTTGCTTTCACCTTCAGCAGCCGGGGCTTCCTCCTCCTCAGAGATCACCGTGGCCACATCCTGGATGGTTTCGCCTTCGTTTAAGGTCATGAGCTTCACACCTTGAGCATTGCGGCCGGTTTCGCGGATCTGGCTCACCTTGATGCGCACGGATTGGCCTTTGCTGGTCATGAGCATGAGCTCGTCCGTTTCCTTCACAGCGAGTGCGGCGACGACTTTGCCGGTCTTCTCGGTCACATTCATCGTGATGACGCCTTTGCCGCCGCGGTTGATCATGCGGTATTCTTCGAAGGGCGTGCGTTTGCCGAGGCCGTTCTCGCTGACGACGAGCACCATGGCGCCGGGTTCGTTGGTGAGGCAGCTCACGAGGAAGTCGTCGGCATCGAGCATGACACCACGCACACCGGCGGTGTTGCGGCCGATCGGGCGCAGGTTTGGCGAAGCGGGATCGTCGCCAGTTTCGTGGAAACGGACGCACATGCCTTCGTGGGTGACGAGGCAGACTTCCTTCGTGCCATCGGTGAGCACCACATCGACGAGATCATTGCCTTCATCGAGCTTGATGGCGATGATGCCGTCCTTGCGGTAGTTTTTGAACTC
>JBKCXA010000402.1:0-2874 GCA_046316935.1 Prosthecobacter sp. | reverse complement strand
GATCCAGATCACGGACAACTATGGTTGCGTCGGCTCGCGTCCCTACACCGTCGCTCCGGTCTGCCCCACGATCACGGTGAATCCCACCTCGCTGGCGAATGGCACGGTCGGCATCGCTTACTCGCAGACGGTCAGCGCCACGGGCGGCTCGGCTCCTTACACCTTCGCGGTGAGCGCCGGCACGCTGCCGGCCGGTTTGAGCCTGAACACCTCCACCGGAGCCATCACCGGCACGCCGACGACTTCCAACGCAGCGGGCGTGAGCATCACCCTCCGTGCCACGGATGCGTATGGCTGTCAGGGCGTCCGCACGGTGACCTTCAAAATTTGCCCGGTGATCACCGTGAATCCCACCTCGGTGGCGAATGGCACCATCGGCCTGGCCTACTCGCAAACAGTGACAGCCAGCGGTGGTGCCACGCCTTATACTTTCGCGGTGAGCAGCGGTGCCCTGCCGACGGGCCTGAGCCTGAACACCTCCACCGGGGCCATCACCGGCACACCGACGACCGGAGGCAGCTTCACGCCCACCATCACGGCCACGGATGCCAATGGCTGTCCTGGCAGCCGTCCCTACACCATCATCGTGAGCTGCCCCGCGATCACCGTGAACCCGATTTTGGTGCCCGCAGGGCTGGTGGGCACGGCTTACACCTCCACGACACTCAGCGCCACCGGTGGCACAGCCCCCTACACTTTCACCGTGACCGCCGGCACCTTGCCCGCCGGTCTCACACTGACGACCGCAGGCGTGCTCAGTGGCACGCCGACGACGGCAAACGGTGCGGGTGTCTCGGTGACCATTCAGGCTCGTGATGCCTACAACTGCACTGGCACGCGTCCATATACCGTGAAGATCTGCCCGGTCATCACCCTGCCCGCGATTTCCACCACGCCGACGGTGGGCACGGCCTTCAGCGCCAGCGTGGTGCCCACGGGTGGCACGAGTCCGTACGTGTACTCGGTCTCCAGCGGCTCGCTGCCTGCTGGATTGAGCCTGAACACGAGCACCGGAGCCATCAGCGGCACGCCGACGAGCAGCGCCACGGCGAATTTCACCATCACCGCCACGGATGCGAACTCCTGCGCCGCCTCCCGCCCCTACACGATCACGCCTGCGTGCCCCACGATCACCATTTCACCTGCCACGCTGCCGAATGCGCTCATCAGCACTGCTTACTCGCAGACGCTCACCGCCGCAGGGGGCACCTCGCCTTACACCTGGAGCATCACCAGCGGCACGCTGCCCGCCGGTTTGAGCCTCAGCACGGCCGGTGTCATCAGCGGCACGCCCACCGCGGCGAATGGAGCGGGTGTCAGCATCACCTTCCGTGCCCAGGACACCTATGGCTGCGCCACCACACGAGCCATGACCGTGCGTGTCTGCCCGGCCATCACCACCTCGCCGACGAGTCTCGCAAATGGCACCGTGGGCACCGCCTACTCACAGACCTTCTCCGCGAGCGGCGGAGCCACGCCATACACCTACGCGGTCACGACAGGCACGCTGCCTGCGGGTCTCAGCCTCAACACAAGCACCGGCGTCATCTCCGGCACTCCGACGAGCAGCACCGCGCAGTCCTTCACGCTCAGCGCCACGGATGCGAACACCTGTGTGGCCACCCGCCCCTACACCGTCACGCCAGTGTGCCCGGCCATCACGGTGAATCCCACCTCCCTGCTGGCTCCGACGACCGGCGTGGCCTACTCGCAGACCGTCAGCGCCACCGGCGGCACCGCGCCTTATACCTTTGCCGTTAGCAGCGGCACGCTTCCCACGGGCTTGAGCCTCAACACAAGCACCGGCGTCATTTCCGGCACCACGGGTAGCACGGCGGCCACGAGCTTCGTCATTCGCGCCACGGATGTGTATGGCTGCCAGGGCGTGCGTACCTTTAATGTGACGCCGACGTGCCCTGCGGTCACGATTTCACCCGCCACGATCCCGAATGCGTATGTCGGCGTCGCCTACTCGCAGGCCTTCACCGCCTCCGGAGGCACCGCGGCTTACACCTTCAATATCAGCGCCGGCACCTTGCCCGCTGGATTGAGCCTCAGCAGCACAGGCGTGCTCAGCGGCACGCCGACGACAGCGAATGGAGCCGGGGTGAGCGTCACGGTGCGTGCGGTGGATACGAATGGCTGCGCCACCACGCGGCCCATCACCGTCCGGGTGTGCCCGGCCATCACCGTGAATCCCGCCTCGCTCTCGAACGGGGTCATCGGCACCGCCTATTCGCAAACCATCACCTCCACTGGTGGCGTGGCACCTTACACCTATGCGGTCACCAGCGGCACGCTGCCGGCTGGATTGACTCTCACGACTGCTGGCGTGCTCAGCGGCACGCCAACGAGCACCACCAGCCAGACCTTCACCATCTCCGCCACGGATGCGAATACTTGCGTCGGCTCCCGCCCTTACACCGTGGCTCCGGCGTGCCCCACGATCACGGTGAATCCCACCTCGCTCTCGAATGGCACCATCGGCACCGCCTACTCGCAAACGGTCAGCGCCACCGGCGGCACCGCGCCTTATACCTTTGCCGTCAGCGTCGGCACGCTGCCCGCAGGCCTCACACTGAATGGAAGCACGGGAGCCATCACCGGCACGCCCACGAGCACCACGGCGCAGACCTTTACGATTCGTGCCACGGATACTTATGGCTGCCAGGGCACCCGCCCTTACACCGTCACGCCTGTCTGCCCGGCCATCACGATCAATCCGGCGCTGCTTCCCGCTGCCACCGTCGGCGTGGCCTACTCGCAGACGATCTCCGCGACAGGTGGCACCTCGCCTTACAGCTATGCCTTGAGCAGCGGCACCTTGCCTGCCGGACTCACGTTGAGCACCGCGGGTGTGCTCAGCGGCACGCC
>JBKCXA010000401.1:0-4760 GCA_046316935.1 Prosthecobacter sp. | reverse complement strand
TCGATGCCTTCTTTGAGCGCCATGGGCTGCTTGTCATACTCATGGCAGCAGCCGCCAGCCACGATGAGCACGCGGAGGGGCTTTGCAGGAGCATCCGCGGCGCGGGCGAGGAAGACGACGGCACTGAGGCCGAGGGTGAGCAGGGGGAAGAGCAGTTTCATGGCTGGGAAGGGGCGGCGATTGCAGCGTGGAAGGAACGGACTGTCGAGGGGAAAATTGCGGGCGGCAGCCATCCTGATTCAAAAGCTGCTCAAGCCAGCCCCGCCGCCTTCACCACAGCCTCCGCCACCTCGGCGGGCGTGACCTTCGTCATGCAGTCGTAGTGGCCGAGCGGGCATTGGCGTTCGAAGCATGGGGCGCAGGGTTGCTTGTGCTGGATGACGATGTGGCGATCTCCAAGCGGGCCGGTGGCGATGGGGCAGGTGGAGCCGAAAATGCTCACGGTGGGCACACCGAGCGCGGCGGCGAGATGCATGGTGCCGGTGTCGTTGGTGAGGAGAAGGGTGCAGGCACGGAGTTTGGCGATGAGCTCGGTGAGCCGGGTTTTGCCGACGAAGTTCTCGTGTGGGGCTTGCAGCATGGCGGAGAGTTTTTCGCCCATTTCCTTTTCACCTGGAGCGCCAAAGAGCTGCCAGTGGACCTTGGCGTGCTTTGAGGAAATCGAGTTTACAACCTCGGCGAAGCGTTCCATCGGCCAGCGCTTCGCCGGGCCATATTCGGCACCGGCACAGACGCCGATACGGATGACGCCGTCATCGGCCAAAACGGGCGGCGGCGCGTCCCAAAGGCCTTGTTGATTCACGTCGGCCCCCATGTGCGCAGCGAGTCGCATATAACGTCGGGCATGATGCTCAATTGGGCCGCCAGGCGGTGGCTCAGGCACGAGCTGATGAAGCATTTTGGATCGCAACGAGCCACGGAAGCCCACGAGACGCGGAATGCCCGCGAGCCAGATTTCGAGCGTGCTGCGCGTGGAATTCGTGCAGAGCACCGCGGCATCGAAATGGATGCCGGTGGCCTTGATGCGCCTCGCGACGGGGAAGACGCCTTCCTTCGCCGGCTTGGCGATGTAGCGACTGACCTCGGGCATGGAAAGCCAGAGTTCTTCGAGCTTATCAGGGCCGATGACGGTGATTTGCAAATCGGGGCGGCCGCGTTTGATGGCGCGCACCATGGGAAAGGCCATGCAGGCATCGCCGAGCCAGTTCGGGCTGCGGATGAGCATGTGGAAAGGTTTCAATTGCTCGACGGTCATGCCTTCCGGCAACACGACGCCGCGTTTGTAGGCGGAGATGAGGATGCCGGGCTTGGCGGTCTTCCATCGGGCATGCACCCAGAACCAACTCGCGGGCTGGCGGCGGATCAATTTCTCCACCGCGGCATTGATGGCGTTCGTGAGACCTTCGGCGCTTTCTTGCGAGGCGGTTACTGGCGGCGCGGCGACGACCTTCCAGCGGGCGGGGCCATCGTCGTAGATCATCATCGGCACCACCGCCGCGTCTGTGCGCATGGCCATGAGTGCGGCGATGGGTGTGGTGGAAGACAGGCGGCCAAAGAAGGGACACCACAGGCCGTGGTCGCCCGCATGCTGATCGACGAGCACGCCCACCTGCCCGCCTTCGCGGATGAATTTCATCGGGCCGTTGAAACCTTTGCTACGGTCAAAAAGCACAAACTTCAGCTTCTGACGGCGGCGGAGCACGAGGTCGTTGAGAAAAGGATTGCGGATGGGCTGGTAGATGGCGCCCGGCTTGTGACCGCGAACGTAGGTGGTGGGCACCTGGGTGAGCAGTTCCCAGCAGCTCGCGTGCAGGACGAGGTTCACAATGGGCTTCTTTTCTCTTTGGATGAAAGCCTCTAGCTCCGCGATGCCCTCGGCGCTGACATGCTTCAGCAGCTTTTGCTCGCCCATGAGCGGCATCTTGAGGCCACAGAGGAAGTTGGCGAAGAGGCTCTTGAAGTGCTCGCGGGCGATGGCACGGCGCTCGGCCTCGCTCTTCTCGCCTTCAAAGGCGATGCGCAGGTTGTTAAGTGCCAGTTTCCGGTAACTCCCCGCGATGGGATACACCAGCGTGCCGATGAGGCGGCCGAGATACCAGACGACGACCAGCGGCAGCATCGAGAGCACGGCTTCCACACACCGAAACAGTGCGTAAACCAACCACTGCCCGGTGCGTGTCAGCAAACGGGTTGGTTTCTGCTCGCGGCCCATGGCGTCTTTATGGCGCGATGCCTTCCACGGTGCAACCAATGATGCGAGATCATCCCTTTCCCTCACGTTTTCCCAGCCTGACCATGCTCAAAACACTCGCCCTAGCCGCCCTCGTCCCCAGCCTCGCTTTTGCCGCTCCGCGTGCGGAGCATGTCTTCATCGTGAGCATTGATGGCGCGAAGCCCGCCGTGGTGGCGGAGAGTGAGATGCCCACGCTGAAAAAAATCGCCGCGGAAGGCGCGGTGACCTGGCAGGCGAGCACGATTTTCCCTTCCATCACGCTGCCTTCGCACACCTCCATGCTCACGGGCGTGGGACCGGACAAGCATCAGGTGCTCTGGAACGGCTGGACGCCGATCAAGGGGCCCGTGAAGGTGCCAACGGTCTTTTCGCTGCTGCGTGCTGCGGAGCCGAAGGCATTGACGGGCATGTTTGTGGGAAAGGTGAAATTCCGTCACCTATGGCTGAAGGACACGCTGGATGTGTTCGACTTCGGCGGCCCGCAGACGCCTGCGCCCGTGGCAGGCACCCCAGAAATCGAGAAGGATAAAAAGCCCTCGCAGATGGTGGCCAAGAACGCAGCAGCCTGGATCAAGGCGAACAAGCCCCGGCTGGCGTTTGTGCATTTTGCCGATCCTGATACCGCCGGCCACAAAAGCGGCTGGGGTTCACCGGAGCAAAAGGAAGCCTTCAAAGTGACTGATCAAGCGCTGTGGCAGGTGTGGCAGGCGATCAAAGAGGCGGGCATCGCGGATACGAGCGTGCTCATCGTCAGCGCCGATCACGGCGGCCATGACAAGACGCACGGGCTGAACATCCCCGAAGACATGACGATCCCATGGGTGGCCTGGGGCAAGGGCGTGAAGAAGAATGCCACGATCACCGCTCCCGTGACCACCTACGACACAGCCGCCACGGCGCTGTGGCTCCTCGATGTGCCGCTGCCAGCGGAGTTTGACGGGAAGCCTGTCACCAGTGCCTTCGAATGATGATTCGCTTCGCCGCAGCTCTTTTCGCCTTTGCGTCGCTGGCTCACGCCGCGCCGAATTTCGTCTTCATCATCGCGGATGACTTGGGCTGGGCGGATGTGGCCTTTCATGGCGGTTCAGCGCCGACGCCGAACCTCGACAAGCTCGCCCGAGAAGGTGTCGAGCTCACGCAGCACTATGTGGCCCCGGTTTGCAGTCCTACACGCACCGGACTGATGACGGGGCGCTGCTGGAGTCGCTTCAACGTGACCACGCCGCAGAATCCGCGGGCGCTGCGCTGGGATACAGTGACGCTGCCGAGGGCGCTGAAGAGCGTGGGCTACGACACCTGCCTCACCGGCAAGTGGCACCTCGGCTCGCGGCCCGAATGGGGGCCGAACCACTTTGGTTTTGATCACAGCTACGGCTCGCTCGCAGGCGGTGTGGGGCCTTACGATCATCAGTATAAGAAGGGCGAGTTCCAGCAGACCTGGCATCGAAATGAGAAACTGCTCACCGAGAGCGGCCACGTCACCGATTTGATCACGAAGGAAGCCTGTGACTGGCTGTCACAACGCAGTGGGAAGCCGTTCTTTCTCTATGTGCCCTTCACGGCGGTGCATCTGCCGGTGAAAGAGCCCGCCGAATGGCTCGCCAAGGTGCCCGCAGGCATCACGGGCGAGGTGGCGCGGCATTACGCCGCCTGCATCATGCATCTCGACGACTCGGTGGGCCGCCTCGTAGCCACCTTGGAGAAAGCGGGCAAGCGTGGTGAGACGCTGATCATCTTCACCAGCGACAACGGCGGGAGCACCGCGGAGAACAACGGGCAGACCTATCCGGCCGATGACTATCCCGCCGGCCCGCTGCCAGGCAGCAACAAGCCTCTGCGCAATGAAAAAGGCAGCGTCTATGAAGGCGGCACCCGCGTGCCCTGCCTCGTGAACTGGCCCGGCAAGCTCCAGCCGGGCAAACACACAGCCCCCGTGCAAATCGTGGACTGGATGCCCACCTTTTGCGCTCTCGCGGGCTTCAAGCCGGACCGCGACCTGAAGTGGGATGGCACCAATCTTTGGCCGCAACTGGCCGAAGGTGCCGCTCCGGCGCTGCATCCGATCTACACCGTGGCCCCGGGCTTCAAAGCACGCTCGTTTCGTGTGGGCGATTGGAAGCTCGTTTTGCTCCCGAAGGACAAAACCGAGCTTTTCGACGTCGCGAACGATCCCAACGAGAAAAACGACCTCGCAGCGAAAAAGCCCGAAAAAGTCGCTGAGCTTCAAAAGGCTCTCGAAGCCTATGCCAAGGCCGACAAGGACGCCGTGGCGGATGATTGAGCTTGGGTATGTTGTTCACGCTTTAGCGTGACGATACGAATTCCACGCTGAAGCGTGAACAACGTACAACCGATCACTTCAGCTCCTCAATGAAGACCGAGTAGCGGTGCGGACTGCCGTGCGTGCCGAAGACGATCTCGTTTTCGCCTTGCTGGAGCACGGCGCTGATCTTGCCGCTGTCCACGCTGATCTGTTCGCCATTCACAAAGGTGCCCAGCTTGCTGCCGCGATCCCGGAGGACGAAGT
>JBKCXA010000400.1:0-9778 GCA_046316935.1 Prosthecobacter sp. | reverse complement strand
GCTCAAACTGGCGGCGGAGGTGCTGTCGTAATGTTCATCGCCGGGAAGGTCGAGCGTCAAAAAGACCTGCCCGCCTTCGATTTGGCGAAAATGAGCGCCTGCGGCCTCGCGAGGCAGATGACCGCTTTGAATGCCACGCACAATGATGGCGGCGATTTCGAGCGGCGGTAGCTCGCCCGCACCCGCGATGCCAGCACAGTAAGCGGGGCGCAGCAGTTCATTCGAGGGAGCGAGCTCAAAAGGATGGCTGGTGAGGGCGGCGAGCACGGCATCACCACTGGCATCGACGATGGCTTTGGGCCGCACGAGCATCGACGAACCGCGGCAATGCAGCGTCAGCTCGCTCACGCGGTTGTTTTCGACCTTCACGGCGATCAAGGAGGTGTGCAGCAGCACCTTGAGCTGCTTCTCCGCAGCGCACCAGCGGTCGTAAAAAGCGGCGAGACGCTGGGGCGAGTGCATCAGCACATCCACGCGGCCCATGCGCCGCCGCTCGCCGATGCCTTCTTCGCGCAAGCAGCGCTCCAATTCCTCCGGCAGGCCTGCGTTGGCGATCTTCAGAGGCTCTGTCTCGCTCTCTCGCAGTTCATACAGACCGCAAAACGAATGCACCAGCGCCGCCGTACCCGCGCCGCCGAGATAGCCGCCGCCTTCCACCAGCAGGACCTCGGCGCCACGACGGGCCGCGGCGATGCCCGCGGCGACGCCGGCACTGCCACCCCCGATGATCAGGACGTCAGGTTCATCTTCAGGCATGGAAAAAGCAGCCATGAGGCACGGTTTGCCGCGTCAGGCTCAATTTCCAATTTTCATTTTCCAGTTTTCACTTTTCAATCCGTTCCTTCACCATGCGCCTCCTTCTCGCCCTCAGCCTCCTCTCGTCGCTCCTCCTCGCCCAGCAGCCCGCCGGGCATGAACATGGAGGCGCGGAGATTCCCGGTTTGAAGAAGGAGCTCTTCGCCGGCATCACCGAGGCCGATTTTATGAAGCTGGGGGACAAGCCGAAGACGGTGAAGCTCACCCTCATCGCCACCTTCAACGCGGCAAACTACGGCATGAACTTCAATGGCCACGCCCATGGCAAGGCGGTCTTCACCGTGCCGACCGGCTGGAATGTCGAGGTGACCTTCATCAATCCAAGTCCCATCCCGCACAGCCTGCTCGTGGTGGAGAAGGACATGCTCAAGAAGCCCCAGATGGGCGCTCCCTACTTCGACGGGGCCGGCGTGCCGAAGCCAGAGCAAGGCATGGCCTTTGCCAAGGCGGATTTCGCCTTCACCGCCGACGAGGCGGGCGAGTATGCGCTGGCATGCGGATTCCCCGCGCATGCCGCGAACGGTCACTGGGTGGCTTTCAACGTCAGCGACGAGGCCAAGGCTCCCACGCTCCAGCTCGGTGATGCTCCAGTGAAGGAGATCAAGTGACTTCATGCTTGGCGAAGGCGCTGGGGCTGCTAATGGTCGTCCCTTCATTCCCAATGAAAAAAGTCCTTCTTTCTCTCTTTTCCGCTGTCTCGCTTGGTTTTGCCCAGGATGCCCCTGAGGTGAATGTCTGGAGCTACACAGGCCCGGACCTTTTCACGAGCATGATCATCGCCACGGCGACGATGGACTGGAATGGTGACGATCAGATCGCCGAGGATAAAAAAGGGCCGGATGACCCGAAGCTGAAGAAAGACGAGATCGCCGTGTATGGCGATGAAAACGGCCTCCTCGCCGCCGAGCTCACGAACGTGCCGAAAGGTGCCAAAGTCAGCGTGGAGATGAGCGGCGACGGCTTTTTGAAGCCTTCCAAATGGACGGGCACGATGAAGCGGGCCTACGACATGGTTCATATCTTCCCGAAGGCCGTGTGGGACTACGCCTCGCTGCAACAGGTGCTCGAACAACGGCCCGCGAATGTGACGATCAAGGTCGCCATCGACGGCAAGGAACTGCCGGAGGTCAATGAGACGGTCGTGCTGCGCTCAATCAACGACTGCCCGTTCTACATCCTCTTCGACGAGGCCGGCGAGGACTTTGACGACATCTCCTTCATGTTCGCCGCCTATGTGAATGAGAACCACCCGTGGATCGACGGCCTGCTGAAGGAGGCGCTCGACATCGGCAAGGACGCCGGGATCATCGAAAGCTTCGACGGCTATCAATCCGAGGACCCCGAGGTGGTCATGGCGCAGGTCTTTGCCGTCTGGAACGCCCTCCAGCGCCGCGGCATCAAATACAGCAGCATCACCACCACCACGCCAAGCAAATACGCCTCGTGCCAGACCGTGCGCTTCCTCGATGAGAGCATCCAGAACACCCAGGCAAACTGCGTGGACGGCTCCGTGCTCATGGCCTCCATCCTGCGCAAGATCGGCATTGATGTGTATCTCGTGATGGTGCCCGGCCACTGCTTCCTTGCCTTCATGGACGGGGAAGGGGACGATGCGGGGCTCGTCGGCCTGGAGACCACGATGCTCGGCCAGGACAATCTCAAGCCGCTGAAGGAACTGCCCACGCTGCCGGCCAAACTGAAGCAGAAGGAGCACAACGCCTCCTTCAAGACGTTTGAGGCCGCCATCGAGGCCGGCAATGAAAGCCTCGACGAACACTCGGAGGCCTTCGACGCCGGCGACGATCCGGACGTGCAGCTCATCTCCATCGAGGACGCCCGCGATCTCGGCATCATGCCGCTGGCCTCCGGCAAAAAGAAAGAGTGAGGAGGCCAATCGGGCCTGTCTTGAAGGATTGACGCAGGGAGCCGTGTTTAAGCGGCTCCCTTTTTCTTTGTCATGCGCGTCCTTCTCCTTGCCCTGCTCCCCACGTTTGCCTTCGCTCAAATCAGCCCGAACGGCGCCACCGCGTCTTTCAAAGGCAGCCTGCCGCCCAAGCCAACCGCCGCGCTTTCCGTCGATCAGGAGGCAGGCATCGAGGCACGCTTGAAGAGCATCACGGGCGATTTTGTCGCCGTGAAGAAGCACGAGCGTGCTGCGGACGCGGAGATCTTCCTCAAAGCCGTGCGCTATGCGCTCGAGTTCGACGAGTGGTATGACAAGAAACCCGAGGACAGCCTCAAGAAAGCGAACGCGCTGCTCGACGAGGCCGCGAAGCGCATCGACGGCCTGAAAAAGAACCAGACGCCCTGGCTCGATGGCAGCGGGCAAAAAGTGCTCGGATTTTACTCGAAGCTCGATGACTCCGCGCAGCCCTACGGCGTCGAAATTCCCGAGGGTCTCGACTTCAAAGCGAAGAAGACACCCATGTGGATCTGGCTCCACGGCCGCGGCGATACCGCCACGGACCTGAACTTCGTTTACAGCCGCCTCATGGCGAAGAAGCCCGGCCAGTTCCAGCCTGCGGGCACCATCGTGATCCATCCCTTCGGCCGTTACTGCAACGGCTGGAAGTCCGCTGGCGAGGTGGATGTGTTTGAAAGCCGCGATGATGCGATGAAGCGCTTCAACATCGACTCGAACCGCGTCGCCATCGCGGGCTTCAGCATGGGCGGTGCGGGTGTGTGGCACCTCGGCGCTCATTTTCCCGACCAATGGGCCTGCGTGCATACCGGCGCTGGTTTCGCCGATGTGAAACGCTATCAGAAGCTCACGCCCGACAAGTATCCCTCGTGGTATGAGCAGACGCTGTGGGGCTTTTACGATGTGCCGGACTATGCGCGGAACTTCCTCAACGTGCCGCTCATCAGCTACAGCGGCGAGCAGGATGCGCAGCGTGACAGCGCCGAATACATGATGGAAGTGCTGGCGAAGGAAGGCATGAAGCCGCCGCACCTCATCGGCCCTGGCATGGGCCACAAGTATCATCCCGAGACGATCAAGGAAGTGCAGGCCTGGATCGAAAAAGCCGTCGCGAAAGGTCGCGACAACTTCCCGGATGAAGTTCACATCCAGACGAAGACGCCGCTCTATGGCCGCGTGAAGTGGGTGAACCTCCATGGGCTCGACGAGAGCTGGAAGGACGCCCGCATCGACGCGAAGGTGCTCGACGGCCAGACCATCGAGATCAAGACGAGCAACGTGTGCCGCATCGTGCTCTACCCGCCGCCGCAGGCTCGTAACGGCGGTGGCAAGGTGAAGGTCATTGTCGATGGCACCGCGCTCGATCTCACCGTCGGCCCCGAGTTGCCGCAGTTTGAGAATTTCCTCAGTGCGGGCCCGAAGGTGCCGAATTCACTCTGCCGCCTCATCAAAGAAAACGGCCAGTGGCGTGATTTTGGCAATGCCACACCCTTCCAGCACGAAGGCCCGGAAGGCGGCAAGCCCACCTCACACCCCGGTTTGATCGACACCGCGTTTATGAAGCGCTTCCTCGTCGTGCTGCCGGATGGCAAATCATCTTCCACCGCCGTCGATGCCTGGGTGAAGGCCGAATCTGAGCACTTCCTCACTCGCTGGCGCAGTCTCATGCGTGGCGATGTGCGTGTCGTGAAAGCCTCCGAGGTGAAAGACATCTTCGCCGAGGGCAAGACGCAGAGTTTGATCCTCTGGGGCACGCCCGAGTCGAATTCATGCATCAAAGCGGTGCTCGGTGGCCTGCCGCTCACTTGGGACGCGAAGAAGGTCGGCATGAATTCGAAGGACAGCTTCGATGCAGCCACGCACGTGCCCGTTTTGACCTATCCGGCCCTGAAATCGCCTGGTTTCGAGGTCGTCATCAATTCCGGCCTCACTTTCCGCGAAGCGCATGACCGCACGAACTCGCTCCAAAACCCCAAATTGCCCGATTGGGCCATTTTGGACATCACGCAGGCTCCGAACGCCGAAACGGCCGGCAAAGTCGTGGCGGCGGACTTTTTCGATGATCGCTGGCAGGTGAAATCGAAGTGAGGCACTGCGGGAGGCGCTTCCTTTGGAACACGTCCCTTGACGGGCGGGCCGCTTATCGGCGAAACTAGCCGACCCCAACCATGTCTGACTCCCTCGAAACCGCCCGTTCCGCCGCTGCCAAAGCACGCGAGGCTGCCGCCGCAGACCCGGCGAAGTTTCCCGCGCTTGTGCGGGCTCTTCAGCTCGTCGGTGATGCCCAGCGGGATACCGACCCGGCAGCCGCCGAATCCGCCTACCGCGAGGCGATCACCTCCGCCGAAGGCAAGGAACTGCCGGTGGGCACGCTGGCGAATGTGCGCATGAACCTCGCCACGCTGCTCGACTTCAGCGGGCGCGAGGAGGAGTCCGTTTCCTTCTACGAGGATGCCATCACCGATTTCGAGACACTGGACACCAAGGACAGCAAAGAAGTCGCCGCGCAGCTCCGCAACAACCTCGCCATGACTTACAAGGGCCTCGGCAAATTTGCCCTCGCCGAGCAGCACTACCTCCGCGCCCTCGAAACGCTGGAGGCCAATCACGGCCGCAATTCCGAGGCCGTCGCCACGCTCTTCAACAACCTCGGCGGCCTCTACTACGTCGCCGGATTCCCCGACCAGGCGAAGGACATGTTCCAGGATGCGCTCGACGTGCGTCTGAACGTGCTCGGCCCGAACCACCGCGATGTGGCGCAGGCTTTGAGCAATCTCGGCACCGCCTGCCACGAACTGCGGGAAAACACCGACGCGCGGAATCACTTCGAACGAGCCCTCGCCATCCTCGAAGCGCAGATCGCCACCGAGAAGCGCAGCTTTGAAGCCACCAGCCTCGACTACATCGTGATGCTGGAGGCCGTGAACGACGAGGTGAAGGCATCGCAAATCAAATCACGCCTCGAGGCCGTGCTTGCCCGGGCGTGATCAACTTTGCTTCCGAGTCAGCAATCACATCACCATGCCGCCATCGACGGCGATGGCCTGGCCCGTGATGTAGCGAGCGTCCGGGCTGGCGAGGAATAGGGCCGCTGCGGCGATGTCAGCAGCCTGACCGAGCTCGGCGAGCGGGATCTTCTTGAGGATCTCTTCTTTGAGCTGGTCGTTGAGCACGTGCGTCATGTCCGTGGCGATGAAGCCGGGGCAGATGGCATTGGCAGTGACACCACGACCGGCGAACTCGCGGGCGAGCGACTTCGTGAAGCCGATGAGGCCAGCCTTGCTGGCGGCGTAATTGGCCTGGCCGGCATTGCCGATGAGACCGATGACGCTGCTGATGTTGATGATGCGGGCACCCTTCTGCTTGAGGATGCTGCGCTGGAAGGCCTTCACCATGTTGAAGGCGCCTTTGAGATTCGTGTCGAGCACCACATCCCAATCTTCCTCGCTCATGCGCAGGAGCAGACCGTCCTTGGTGACACCGGCGTTGTTTACGAGGATGTCCACGTGGTCAAAGTCGGCGAGGATCTGCTTGCCGACCTCGGCGCAAGCCGCGCCATCGGCCACATCGAGTGCGTAGCCCTTCGCGGCACCGGGATGCGCGGCGTTGATGGCATCGGCGGTGGCTTGTGAATTGGCCTGCGTGCGGCTCACGACGGCGACTTTCGCGCCCTCGGCGGCGAAGGCTTCAGCGATGGCTTTGCCGATGCCGCGTCCGGCACCGGTGACGACGGCGACTTTGTCTTGGAGTTTTCCCATGAAGGTGTTTTAAACAGGGCCGCACACTGACGCAAGAAAAGAACCGCCATGCCCACGCTCGACCATGAGAACCAACTGCGCCGCGAGGGCTTTCGCGTGATCGCGGGTGTGGATGAGGCGGGACGCGGGCCGCTGGCGGGACCGGTGACAGTGGCGGCGGTGGTTTTGCCGGAGGGCTTCACGCATGAGGTGCTGAACGATTCGAAGCAGCTCACAGAAAAGAAGCGCGAGAGGCTTTATGAGGAGATCACGGGCGATTCGAGCATCCGCTGGCATTGCTGCGTGATCGAGCCGGCGGAGATCGACCGCATCAACATCCTGCAAGCGACTTGGGAGGGCATGCGACGCTCGGCGCTGGCACTCGATCCGAGGCCGGATGCCGTTTTGATCGACGGAAAGCCGGTGAAGAAGTATCCGCTGCATCAGGTGGCGCTGGTGAAAGGCGATAGCTTGAGCTTCAGCATCGCCGCGGCGAGCATCATCGCAAAGGTGACGCGTGACCGGATCATGCTGCGGCTGGCGGAGACCTTTCCGCAGTATGGTTTTGAGATTCACAAAGGCTACCCCACGCCGAAACACCTCGCGGCCTTGAAACAACATGGTCCGTGTCCGCAGCATCGGCGGAGTTTTGCCCCGGTGGCGCAGTTGGAACTCGATTTGGGATGAGGGTGGGGCTTCCAGCACGAATGCGCTGGCTGCGGCGGTGGTTCACCGGGCATCCGTGGGTGAGGCTGGCGGGCATTTGGATGCGGGCGAGGTCGCAGCGGCGGTTTCAGCGTGTGATGCTTGGGCGGAAGCTTTCGACGGCGGAGATTGGTTTGATGGGCGAGTGGATTGCCACTCGCTGGTTGCGGCAAAGCGGTCGCGTCATCTTCCGTCGCAATTTTCGCGGCGTAAGCCGGGGTGAGGTGGACATCGTCGCGCGGCATCGCGGCTCACTGACCTTTGTGGAGGTCAAAACACGCACGAGCCGTGCCTTTGGCCGTCCCGCAGACAATGTGGGGCCGGACAAGCAGCGTCTCATCATTCGCGGGGCGCAGGACTGGCTGCGTGAGGTGGACCTGAGGCCTGTGCCGTTCCGTTTCGACATCGCCGAGATCACGCTCATCCCCGGCGAGCTGCCACAGGTGAACATCATGGAGAATGCCTTCCAGCTTCCCGATAGCTCGATGGCGGGGCGGTGAATGATTTCATCCAACGCGAATGACCACGAATGAAAACCGAATGGTCACGAATACTCTGAGGCCAGCGAACATTCAGGCTTTGATTCGGTATTCATTGGTGGTCATTCGCGTTTTTATTCAAAAAGCACGGAGAATAGAAACAGACGCCTCGCCGCGTTTGTGACACTCTTGCTGCTCACCACCATGAAAACGTCGTTCTTCGCCCTTCTCGCCAGTTTTGCCTTCGCTGCTTTTTCACCTGCTGCGGACCATGTGACCTATGAACCGGCTGGAAAAGCCAATGGGAAGCATGTGGTGCTGCTTTCGGGCGATGAGGAGTATCGCAGTGAGGAAGCTCTTCCGATGCTGGGCAAGATCCTCAGTCAGCATCACGGCTTCAAATGCACGGTGCTCTTCAGTTTGAACGACAAGGGTGAGATTGATCCGGCCGCCGGTGGCAGTCTCTCGAATCCGGCGGCGCTCGACTCCGCGGATGCGATCGTGATGCTTCTGCGCTTCCGCCATTGGGACGTGGCCACGAGCGGCAAATTCCAGGCGGCGATCAATCGCGGTGTGCCGGTCATTGCCCTGCGCACGAGCACGCATGCGTTCAGCGGTTATCCAAAGGACAGTCCTTTCGCCGTTTGGAACTGGAACAACCCCGATGGCGGCTGGGGCAAAAAAGTGCTTGGCGAGACGTGGGTGAGCCACTGGGGCAAGCACAAGGTCGAGGCCACGAAAGGCATCCTCGAAGCCACGAATGCCTCTCATCCCGTGCTTCGCGGTATCACGGGCCTGTTTGGTAACAGCGATGTGTATGAAGCCGCCCCTCCCGCCGATGCGGTGATTCTGGCCCGCGGTCAGGTGCTGCAAGGCATGACGGCGGACACAGCGCCTGCGAGCTATAAAAAAGCCACCGCAGCCAAGGTCGAGCAGGAGGTGAATAGCCCGATGATGCCCGTGGCGTGGGCACGCGGCGTGAAAAACGATCAAGGCGGCGAGAACAAGATCCTCTGCACCACCATGGGCGCCGCCACCGACCTGCTGGACGAAGGCCTGCGCCGCCTCGTGGTGAACGGCGTGTATTGGGGCCTCGGCCTCGACGTGCCCGAGAAGGCGGATGTCAGCATCGTGGGTGATTACCAGCCGACGATGTATGGCTTCAAAACCAACAAGACCGGCATGAAGCCGGACGACTTCGCTCTGGCGAAGTGATCGCCATGTTTGTAGTTCGGCCTTTAGGCCGTGATTGGACGCTCCTGAACGGGCTAAAGCCCGAACTACAAACACTTACTTCCACTCCCGCCGGTCTCCCAGCCACACGGCGAGGCCGATTGGCAGAGCGGCGAGCCAGAGGAGCTTGCCGCCGAGGGTTTTCAGATCGCTGAACTGCTTTCCAATGCCTGCGCCAGTGTGAAAGCTGAAGCGGGCATACAACGCGGCAGCACGCAGCAGGCGCAGCGGCGCGGTAAGGAACCAGCCGCTCTCCATGTCCAGCACCGTCTGACACCACAGGCGATGGCCGGCGGCATTTCGGCGTGGATCAGGGCGGCCGGTGACGAGCGAGGGCGCATCCATCCAGTAGATGCGAACGATCTCGTTCACATGGCGGGTGAGATGGTTTTTCGACACCTGGCACCACACGACCGATTCGGGGATGTAGTGACCGGAAAGATCCTCCGGGAACGGAAACCGCCGCACGACATCGAGACGCAGAAAGCCCCATTTTTCACCGCGCACCTTGTGGCGGTATTCGAGCGCGGCGGCGGAGCAGTCGAGCGGATCAAGCGGGTAGCGGGTGCCGACGAGCTGACCGTCCTGATCCTGGCAAAGACCGGTGACTCCGGCGAAGCGAGGCTTTTCCGAGGCAGGAATGCTGCCCCAGTGATGCTTGAAACGTTCGAGCGCATTCGGCAGGCAGCCGTCATCGGAGTCGAGCTTGATCCAGAGATCGCCTTTCGATTCACGCAGGGAGACGTTGTGCACGGCCCAGGCACCGCGATGTGGCTCCAAAAAGTAGCGCACGGGGAAATCGGCCTCGCGTTGATATTGCTCGACGAGTTCCTTGGTGTTGTCGGTGGAGCCGTCATCGACCACCAGCCATTCAAAATCCCGCAAAG
>JBKCXA010000399.1:0-7493 GCA_046316935.1 Prosthecobacter sp. | reverse complement strand
CGCCGCGCTGCCGATCTGCGCCACGGCGAGATCGAGCACGAGTTCCTCGCCTGCCTTCGCGGTGATGAGATAGGCATCATGCTGGCCGGTTTCTGACAAGGTGCCCCAGAGGCTCGCCGGCAGCTTCGCCACCTTCACCGGACCGTTTTTGAAATCGGCAGCCGTGCTCGTTGTCGGCGCGATGTCATCCGCGTGGAGCTTCAGCTTCGCCGTTTCTCCAGCCGCTGTTTTCGCCCAGACCTCAAACGCGTTCCTGCCGAGACTTGCGGGAGTCTTCAGCGTGAAAACGAGCTTCGTCGCGGTGCTCGCGGCCGTGTCGATCACCGGTTTCAACTCGGCGTGAGAGGTCAGGAGCGTCGCGCCGGCCAGTTCCTTACCCGTTGCGGTGAAAACCTGCTCGCCGCCGAGGTGGAGGGCACGCGGCATCACGCTCGTCATCTGCGGTCCCGCAGGTTTTGCGGCCATCGCGGCCTTCGCTGCAGCCTTTTTCGGCGCATCGGCCTTCTTCGCGGCTTTTTGCGCCAGCAGACCGCCGGAGGTTAGAAGGAGCAGAGTGAGTGAAAGGATCGTTTTCATATCAAAAAGGGCAAAAGGGCTTCAGAGCATCGACGAGCACTACTTCGCAGCTTCATAGAGCTGCCACGAGCCATCCACGCGACCCGCGATGAGCTGCGCTTTGTCGGTGAATGTGAGCGAGGAGGTCCAGTCGGGTTGTTTTTCGAGGAGGAGCTTTTCGGTGAGGTCGGCGGTGTTCCAGAGTTTGAGCGTTTTATCCGTCGCGGTCGAGGCGAGCCGTTTGCCATCGGCGGAGAGCGCGAGATTCAAGATGCCGCCTTCATGCGCGAAGCGGCTGGTGAGGATCTTGTTCGTGCCTTCTTTCGCCGCGGCGCTGATCGCCCACGCGCGGATGCGGTTGTCGCCGCCAGCGGCGAAAAGCGTTTTGCCATCGGCGCTGAAGACGACGCTCGTTTGCTCCTTCGTCGGTTGCGACAGCGTGTCGAGCCGCTGACCGGTCGGGATGCTCCACAGCTTCACCGTGCGGTCCGCGCTGGCGCTGGCAAGCACTTTGCCATCCGGGCGGAACGAGAGGCCGTTCACCGCGCCGTTGTGGCCTTTGAGTAATACGATCTCCTTGCCCGTCGCGGTGTCCCAAAGGCGGATTTTTTGATCGTAAGCTCCCGTGGCGATGAATTTGCCATCCGGCGAAACTGCGAGCGCATACGCGGCATCCGTGTGACCTTCAAACGAGCATAGCGCCGTGCCATCACTCGTTTTCCAACTCCGCACGATGCCCACGATGCCTGCCTCGCCACCAGCGGCATAGACCGTTTCGCCATCGGGCGAGAAGGCGACCGCGTTCACCTTGCCGGTGAAACCGGTGAGTTTCCGAACGGTGACTTGATTGACCGGATTGATGAGTTCGACCTCGCCGTAGCGTGCGGTGGCGATGAGCTGCACCTTCGGCGAAAACGCCACCGCCTGGATCGAACGCTTCGGCGGCACCGTGGGCGCGATTTTCGGTGTGATGACCTCCTTCGGCATCGGTTTCGCCTCCGAGACGAGCGGGCCTTTCGCGCCCGCGTTGATCCACGCTTTGATGAGCGCGATTTCCTCCGCCTTCAGCTTCTCGCGCTTGCCCGGCGGCATGAATTCATTCTTCCCGCCGCGACCCGAGCGCCCTTCGAGGAACTTCACCAGCAGCGACTCGTCCGCCTTCCCCGCCACGATGGCCGCACCTTCCTCGCCGCCCTTCATCAGCGCCGCAAACGTATCCAAAGCGAACTCCCCATCCGCATCGTCCGCGCTGTGGCAATCGACGCAATAGCTGTCCCACAGCGGCGCGATCTGCTTCGTGTAGTCCACGGTTTGGGCGTGGCCGGTGGCGATGAAGGCGAGTGAGAGGAGAAGAAGTCGTTTCATGACATCAAGAGGCGGGAAGGGTGAAGACACGCGGCAGCGTCCTGGAGTGCGCCGGTCCTCCGGCGCTTTCGGGTGTCGCTTGGCCTGCGGAAAGCTCCAGAGGGCTGGAGCACTCCAGGACGCTGTCGCGAATCTGGAACTTGAATTCCGAAAGCGGGAACAGATACTCCGACCATGAATTCAAATGAACTCCGCAAACTCCAGGCGCTGCCCGTGAGCGAAAAGCTCATGCTGGTGGAGGTCTTGTGGCAGTCGATTGGCGAATCAACGGATGAGCCGGAAGTCAGTGATGCTGAGAAACGCGAACTCGATTCTCGCTGGGCTCGTTTTGAACGTGATCCGTCGCGGGCGATGACGCTCGACCAGTTCGACGCTCTGCTCAAATCCCGACGCGGATGAAGCAGATCCGCATTCTTCCTGAAGTCTGGGACGACGTCGATGACGCGGCGGCTTGGTATGACGAAAAAGGGGGGCGTGAGCTTGGTGATAGGTTTTTGGCCGCGTTTCGCGCTCAACTTGGGGAGGTCGCCAGACTGCCGCAAACCCATCGAAAGGTTTACAAAGACTTCAGCCGCGTCTTCGCCAAGCCCTTCCCTTATGCGATCTACTTTCGCACTTACCAGGATTGGGTGGTGGTGACGTTGCTGTGGCATACGGCGAGGAATCCCGAGGATTTGAGGGCCACGCTAATGGAGCGTGATCCAGGCGATCAGTGATTAAACAAAAACTCCTTCGAGCTCATCAGGCTCCAAAACAGATCTTCAAGCGTGGTGCGGCGGTCTTCGGGGTTGGCGGTGGTGAGGAGGGCGGTGGCTTTTTCGAGTTCGCGGTCGGTGGGGGCGCGGGTGAGGGTGAGGAGGTAGGCTTCTTCGATGATCTTGGCGTCGGGTTGCTGGCTGGTGAGCAGGGCGTCGAGGCGGTTGTCTTTTTGGGCGAGCTTCTGGTTCAGGGTGTCGCCGTTGGCGATGTGGAGGGCCTGGGCCATGCTGGGTTCGTTGGTGCGTTCGCATTCGCAGGTGGCGACGCGGTCGGCGCGACCGAAACTTTTGAGGAAGTAGCTGGCGATGTTGCTGTCGGGCAATTGAAGGGCGCGGAAGCCCATGGGGTAGGCGTCGGCGGTGCCGCGGTTGGCGTTGCGGCGATCAATTTTGAAGGTGGTGGGCGCGGCGGTGACTTGGGACACGGTGTCGAGCAGCACCTCGGCTTTCAGACGGCGCGGGACGTAGTGGGAGCCGTAGCGGAGGTCGGTGATGTTTTCGGGAAGGGTGATGCTGCTGCGCTGGTAGGTCTCGCTTTGCAGGATGGTGCGCATGAGGGCCTTCAGATCGAACTTTTGCCGCACGAGATGCTCGCACGCGGCGGCGAAGAGCGGCTCGTTGCTGGCGGGATTGGTGACGCGGAGGTCATCGACGGCCTCGACGAGTCCGCTGCCGAAAAAGTTTGCCCACACGCGGTTCACGATGGCGCGTTGGAAGAGTTTGTTATCGGCGCTGGTGAGCCAGTTCGCGAGCGTGATGCGTCGATCCTCGGTGGAGGTCATCGAGACGGGCTGCAAGGCATCGAGCGGGCGCGGCGGCTGCGGTTTGCCGGTGAGCGGCGCGACGAGATCGCCCTGGGTGTCGCTGAAAAGCACGCGTTCGTCGGCCTGCGTGCCGTTTTTAGTGCGCACGCGGGCGAAGAGATTCGCGAAGGCGTAGTATTGATCGTAGGTCCACTTTTCCATCGGGTGGTTGTGGCATTTCGCGCAGCCGATGGAGGTGCCGAGAAAGGCGACGCTGACGGTTTCGGCGCACTTCGTCGGCTCGTCGTTGAGAATGAAAAAGTTGCCGCCGCCGTGCTCGAGCGTGCTGCCGGTGGCGGTGAGCAGATCACGCACCATGGCGTCCCACGGCGTGTTCGCGGCGACGTGACGACGTATCCAGTTGTAATACGACCACATGGCCTGAGGCATGAGTTTGTCGCCATTCACGAGGAAGAGATCGCTCCAACGATGCGACCAGTAATCGACGAACTCCGGCCGCTTCAGCAGCGCGTCGATGAGGCGATCGCGTTTGTCCGCGGCCTTGTCGGCGAGGAAGGCCTTCGCTTCCTCCGGCGTGGGCAAAACGCCGATCGTATCGAGAAACGCCCGGCGCAGGAACTCCGCGTCCGTGGCGCGACCGGAGGGCGGGATGTTCAGCTCGCGCAGTTTCGTCAAAACATGCTCGTCGATGAAGTTGCGTGGTTTCTGGGCGGCAAAGGCCTCCGTGTTCGGCTTGCCGGGATTCGGCACGGTCACGGTGGTGACGCTGAGCAGGCTCAGATACCAGGCGCTGACAGTTCCCTCGCCGCTGCCGGTGATCTTGATGAGGCCGTTGTCGTCGACGGTGGCCACGCTGGCATTGGTGGCGTTGTATTTGCACCAGCGTGTGACGTCCTCGCTGTGTCCATCGCTGAATTTCGCGGTGACTTTGAGCTGCAGGCTCTTGCCGGCCTGCGAGACGAGATGCGGCTCCGACACACTGAGCGAAACAATGCGCGGATCATCCGCCTTCGGCCCCGGCGCTCCCGCCGCGATCCAATCGACGATCGCTTTGTATTCCGGCGAGTTCACCTCGAAGCGCTTGTCGCCCTTGTGCGGCACTGCTTTGACCGCTTTGAGCAAAAACAAGCTGCGAGCCGGATCTTCGAGCGTGAGACGGCGACCATTCGCACTGCGCGTGATCGAAAGCCAGTCGCCCTCATCATCGAAGCCACGCAGCGAAAGCCGGAAACCGCCTTGTCCCGCCGCCGCGCCATGGCAGGCACCCATCGCGCAGCCGTAGCGAGTGAGGATCGGCTGGATGGTATTGCGGAAGGACGGGGCTTCGGCGGAGAAGGCCAAAGTGGCCGTCAGAAAGGAGGCGATGAGACTTAACAGGACGCGTGGCATGATTGGCAAACAATACGCCTGCCAGCTTCGATTCTAAATGGACGATGCCGCCGTGTTTTGAGGCTATCCCGCCCCGTTTGCGATCTAGGTTTGGCGGAGGTAGTGCGCGATCTTGGCGAGAAGCGATGGCTTCTGGACCGGTTTGCTGAGGTGATCGCTCATGCCAGCAGCATAGCACTCGCCGATGAACCCGGTTTCAACGTTGGCGGTGAGCGCAATAACGGGAACTCGGCCGCGCTTGCCCTGCAGCTTTCGAATTTGCCGTGTGGCCTCGTAACCGTCCATGCCAGGCATCTGGCAATCCATGAGGATGGCGTCGTAGCGCCCCTTTTTGACCTTGCTGACGGCCTCCTCGCCATCGCAGGCGAGATCCACTTTTAATCCAGTCGGCTCCATCATCAGCTTCGCCACCATGCGGCTCGTCTGACTGTCATCCACGACCAGAATTCGTCCCGTGAGCCGTTCGGGAATGGCAGCGGGCAGGTTGTTCTCCAATAAAGGCGCTGATGTGCTGGGGCTCGCAAGGGGCAGTGCCAATGTGAAGCGGAATTCAGAACCGACACCTTTCTCACTGGTCACCGAGATGTCACCGCCCATGAGCCGGACAAGTGACTGCGAGATGGCCAGACCCAGGCCGGTGCCAGCGTGCATGCGAACGTTTTGATGGGAGTCGCCTTGATTGAACGGTTCAAACAAATGCTCCAAGGCCTGTGGCGAAATCCCGACCCCCGTATCCTTGATGCGGAAGGTAAATGAATGCCGGTTGATGGTGCCGCGGCCCTTTTCGACAGCAAGCCGCACGCTGCCGCGGTCGGTGAACTTGATGGCATTGCCGATGAGGTTGATCAGCACCTGGCGGAGCCGTCCTTCATCGCCGAGAACCACGCATTCTCGTTGCTCCTTCATCTGGCATTCGAGCAGGATGTCCTTGGCCTCGGCGCGATGGCGCATGAGCTGGATGACGTTTTGCAAGAACGCTTGGAGGTCAAAGGTCTCACGTTTGATCTCCACCCTGCCTGCCTCGACCTTGGAAAGGTCAAGAATGTCGCCGATGATGTCGAGGAGGGCCGTGGCGGATTGCTCAGCGATCGTAACGAGGGAGGACTGGGCCGGAGTGAGCGAGGTGTCTCGCATCAACTGCAGCATGCCGATCACACCATTCATCGGCGTGCGGATCTCGTGGCTCATGCTGGCCACGAAGATGCTTTTGGCACGGCTTGCGGATTCTGCCTGCTGACGTGCCTGGCGCTGGAGCTCTTCTGCCTCACGCAGGCGTTCTTCGAGGGCCTTTTGTCGCGAGATGTCGAGATGCGTGCCGACAAAACGCCGGGCCCGACCCTTTTCGTCCCGGAGAGCACGACCACGGGCCATGATCCAAACGTAATGACCATCCTTGTGGCGAAGGCGGTGCAGATTCTCGTAAATCTCCGTCATGCCTGCGATGTGATCTCTCACGAGCTGCAAACTGCGATCGAGATCCTCTGGATGCACACGGGACTGCCAGGCCTCCGGGCTGTTGATGATCTCGTCATCACGATACCCCAACATGGCTTTCCACTCGGGAGAAAGCACGACAGTGTTGGTATCCACATACCAGTCCCAGAAACCGATTTCACTGCCTTTGACAGCGAGGGTGAGCCGTTCCTCCGACTCATGCAGATCAATCATCTGGCGCTGGATGATCGCGGCGCTGGCACGGTTCGCATACAAAGCGGCCACCTGCGCCGTGAAGACTCGGAATGATTGCGCTTCACTCTCATGCAGAATCTCATGAAAATCAGCCGCAGCCTCCGTGATGCCGGTGAGCAGCAGGGCGAGCGGTTTCCCGTCTGGATGCCTGCAGCACCCGGCGAGCATGTGCGAGAAATCCAGACCTGCCTGCTGAAACTCGGCGCTGTCAGCAGCAAAGAAGCAGGCCTTGCCCTGCTGGACCGTGATGCGCGATGAGAGCCATGAACGAATGCTCGCAAAGGACTCATGGCCGGCGCGGAAACCCGAGGAGGCCGCAGGCTGCGGCAACAGGCGGCCCTGCGCGTCAAAGAGCCAGAACAAGCCCACTTCGAGCTCGAACACATCGAGGAGCGCGTCCGCCACCATGATGGCAAAGGCTTCATCCGATGCTGCCTGAAGCGCCCGGGTGCTGAAGGCGTGAATGCGGCCGAAACGCCCGAGCTCGCAGTCGAGGCGGTTCCGCGTGTCGATGAGCTCCTGCTCGACCACCGAGAAACGCGTCACGCGGCGCTGGAGCTCGTCGTAGCGTTGCTTCAGTACCTCAAAGGCGGGCGTTTCTTCCTTGTCAGTCATCGTCTGGATGAGGTCCGCTCAGCGGCGGTAGATGGCATAGATGGCCGTGGTGTAGTTATGGTAGGTGTTGGCACCGCCAAGCCGTGCGAACTCGCCAAAGCCATACATGCCCAGCCATGGGGGCACGACACTGTCACTGCTCAGCGGGAACTGCATCCGCCCCACCAGCTCCTCTTTCATCACGCGGTTGAACAGGTAACGGCCTCGCGCGAGGCAGTCCGCGTGGAAAACGGCCACCGGCCTGCGCCCGCCCGCCCGCGCCCCCATCGCCGCCAGCATGAGGGCCAGGTCGGCGAAGATGCGCTCCGCAGCCCGCACGGGGAGCCAGAGCCGCGTTCCATCGCGAATCGTCGTGGCG
>JBKCXA010000398.1:0-6942 GCA_046316935.1 Prosthecobacter sp. | reverse complement strand
CGCTGCCGATCTGCGCACGTTGCTGTATGCGCACGAGGCCGCGGGCGTGCCGGTTGATGTGTTTTTCACGACCTGGCAGAGGGATGTGATCGATACGCAGGCACCCGAGCTCATCGGCCGGCTGCAAAGCTCATCGCGAGTGACGATGGGCTACCACGTCCGTGCTCCGAAGCCGTATGCGAGCCAATACAGCAGCACGAACTGGTTCACGACGCTCATGGGTCGCTCGATCACCTCCACCGACATTCAAAACTACGAGGAGCATGGACTCGATCTCAACACGGGGCTGCCCACGGCCAATGCGGGCGGCTATTTGAAGCTCACGAACCTCATGGGTTATGCGCCGCGTATCGTCGGAGCGAATGCGAGCGCGTCCACCGGCTCGCTGGTGCATGCTTACTTCGATGGCGCCGGCGCGGCGATGGTCGTGGAGCATCGCGATACGGCCATCAACCTCGGCGAGAGCCGCAGCGGCATGTATCTGAGGCCGGAGAGCTATGACTGGATACTCATCGAATATCTGCGCGGTGACGCTGGTGCCACCAGCACGCTCACCGATGCTCTTTCGCATGCTCACACGGCCACGAATGTCGCCGCGCCCTACTTCGTCGGCATCAAACTGCACGACAACGACCTCTTCGCGAATCAATCAGCGTGGACTTACATCTACACGCCAGCGAACCGGCCGAGGCCTTACAATTCGGCCGCAAAGGCTGGTTTGCTCGCGGAGTCCGAAATGAGCCGTCGACGCACTTTTTACCTCAACCTCGTCGCCGAGGCCGCTTCACGACAAAACGAGCTCAACATCGTCAGCGTGCGCGACACCCTCAGTTTGCTGGCGGAGGAGGAGGCGCGGCCCGTTGGGCTCAGTTTGACCGAGGTGGATGAAAATGCCGCCGTGGGCACAGTTTTGGCCGAACTCAGTGGCGGCGGCATCGAGAGCGGCGTGGCCTGCGATTATCAAATCGAGGCTTTTGGCGATGGAGCGGACTTTGCGATCAACGGGACGAGTTTGATCGCTGCACGCACTTTGGACTACGAGACCGATTTTGTGAAAACCCTTCGTGTGCGATGGACGGACGGCGGCGGCAGCACCGGCACTCGCGATCTCACGCTCGTGCTGCGCAACGTGACCACCGATGACGATGATGGCGATGGCATGACGGAGGCGGATGAAGCCGTCGCTGGCACCGATCCCTTCAATGCGAACTCACGTTTTACAGTCGGCAACATGCAAACCACCGGCAATCAGGTCACGCTGACGTGGTCAAGTGTGGCGGGGAAGACTTATCGCGTGCAATCGAGCAATGATTTGGGCACCTGGAACAATGTCAGCGGCTCCGAAACCACCGCGACGAGCACGACGACCACGCGCACGATCGCCGTGATGCCGGGAGAAAGGCAGTTTTACCGCGTGATGGTGGTGGTGCCGTGAGAATCAGGCATCACCGAAGCAGATGCCAACGGAGCGGGCGGCCTGGACCACATCGCCATCTTTGCTGACGAGGCGGAGCTTGTTCACGGCCTCCTCAATGGCGACATCACCCACCTGATACTGCTGGTAGCTGACCATGCGGCCAAACTTGCCATCGGCGATGAGGTGCACGGCTTTCACACCGAAACGCATGCCGAGAATGCGGTCGAGCGCCGTGGGAGCTCCACCACGCTGAAGATGGCCGAGCGTGCAGGAACGGGTTTCCTTGCCGGTGAGCTTCTCGATCTGCTTGGCGACGTGGTCGCCGATGCCGCCAAGGCGGACTTCGCCAGTCTCGCCGCCGCCTTTGGTCAGCAGCGTGCCCTCTTCCATGCGGGCACCTTCCGCCACGACGACGAGCGTGCTGTGATGACCGGCGGCGTCGCGTTTGCGGATGGCATTGGCCACATGCTCCATCTGGAAAGGAATCTCCGGCAGCAGGATCACATCCGCGCCGCCGGCCATGCCGCCGTAAAGGGCGATCCAACCCGCGTGGCGGCCCATGACCTCGAGCACCATGGCCCGCTTGTGACTTTCAGCGGTGGTGTGCAGACGGTCGAGCGCATCGACGACGGCGGAGTAGGCGCTGTCGAAGCCGAAGGTGTAAGCAGTGGCGCTGAGGTCGTTGTCGATGGTCTTCGGCACGCCGATGACGGGAATGCCTGCCTCGCAGAGCTGCATGCCCGTGGTGAGGCTGCCGTCACCGCCAACGACGATGAGCGCGCCGATTTCCAGATGGCGCAGGGTGGTCTTGGCCTTGTTGATGATCTCGTCCGGCACTTTGGCGACATTGCCTTCACCGACCTTGGCGACGAAGTGGCCCTTGTTTGTCGTGCCCAGGATGGTGCCGCCAAGCTTCATGATGCCCACTGTGCGCTCGGGGTCGAGCATCATGTAGTCGCCCGGTGGCAGGAGCCCCTCAAAGCCATCGCGGAAGCCCACGACTTCCCAGCCGAGTGTACTGGCGGCACCGACGACGCCGTGGATGACTGCATTGAGACCGGGGCAATCCCCGCCGCTGTTCAAGATACCGATGCGCATGTGTTGTGAGGAGAGATTGGAGATGAAATGAGTGAAGCAGGAAGCATGCTAGAAGTCCGCGAGCATCTGCTTCTTGTCGGTGATGGGCCGTCCGGCGGCGAGCCAGCGGTCGTAAGCCGCCCAGCCCTGGTGCAGGAGGCCGCGAGCCTCGTAGAAGGGGTTCGCGCTGCCGAGCACGACGACGATCATGCGGTGGCGGTAGATGTGGCTGCTGTTGTCCGCCTGTTTGAGCACGGTCGCTCCGCGTTCGGCGGAAATCACGCAGCAGCCACCGGACATGGCGGTGTTCGCCGTTTTGATCCCGTCGATGTTGTCGGTGCCGAGGAGCTGGTTCGTGTTCTGCACACCGACCTTCAACGACTGTCCGGCGCGGTAGATGGTGACATCACGCGTGCCTTGATTGGTGTAAAAACGCATCGCCGGGCGAGACGCGGCATACACGGAGAGGCGGGCGATGTCCGCCGCGGTGGAATAAGGCAGCGGACGGGAGTTTTCGAGGCCGTGCGCATTGGTGAAGCGGGTGCCTTTGCAGCCCTCCCGCTTCGCGAGCTGGTTCATCTGGCGGACAAACTCATCCATCGGATGCCCGCCTTTGCCCAGTCGGGCCAGGTGGTCGCGGCCCACAAAGTCTCCCAGCGTGATCGCCGCCACGTTGTCACTGCCCATCATGGTCGCGTAGATCAGATCGCGCAGCGTCATGGTATCGCCGGGTTGCAGACCGAGGGGGGAGGGAGTGCCCGCGATGGCAGCGGCGTATTCGGGGACGGGGGCCAGCACGTTCACACCCACTCGGGAGGCCTCCGCCCAGTCGAGCGTGACCATGCAGGTGGCGATTTTTGCCAGACCGCCCACATGGCGCTTGGCGTTGGCGTTTCCAGCCACATGCACCTTTCGGTTGAAAGCATCCACCACGATGACGGAGGACTGGGCCAGGGCCGTCAGGCTGGTGAGACACCACATGGCGAGGCCGAGCACGAGCGGACGCGTGAAACGGGAGCGGGCAAAGGCGGATTCGGTCATGGAGAGCACTTGCTTTAGCGACCTCTCCCAGTGCCGCAACCGGCGATTTTTCGTTCAGAAGCCGGGTTTTTCAAAAAATCACAATTCCACGCAGGCGGACTTCTCAGCACTGAGAACACTTTTTCCTTGTCGCAGTGAAAGGCGGCCCCTAAAACACGCGCTTTCCCGCACTCCCCAAACACAGACACACACCAACCACACCTCAACGCACCTCTATGAGCAGCGAAAACAATCGAATGAGACTCCTCTGGGCCGGATTCATGGCCATCCTGGCCGCCGGCGTCGGCTTCGCCATCCGTGGCGGCATCTTTGACAACTGGGGCAAGGACTTCGGCTTCACCGGTGCCCAGCTCGGTGCCATCGGCGGCGCGGGATTCTCCGGCTTCTGCTTCGGCATCATCTTTGGCGGTCTGATCGTGGACAAGATCGGCTACGGCAAGCTCGTCGCCCTCGCTCTCATCTGCCACATCCTCTCCGCCTTCGTCACCTTCGGTGCCAGCACGCCTGAGAACGCCTACAATTTCCTGTTCTGGGGCATGTTCATCTTTGCCTACGCGAACGGCACGCTCGAAGCCGTGGCCAATCCGCTCGTGGCCACCCTCTTCCCCGAGAACCGCACGCATTACCTGAACATCCTGCACGCCTCCTGGCCTGCTGGCATGGTGCTCGGCTCCGTGGCCGGCTGGGTGCTCGATGACAAGATGCAGATCGGCTGGAAGACCCAGCTCGCCCTCTACCTCGTCCCCACCGTGCTCTACGCGATCATGTTCATGGGCCAGAAGTTCCCGAAATCCGAGGCCGCCGAAAAAGGTGCCAGCTTTGTCAGCATGCTCAAGCCCGTCGGCATCCTCGGCGCTCTCGTCGCCTGCTACCTGCTCGCCAACTTCTTTGGCGACATCGCCAAGGCCTTCGCGCCTGACAATGCCAAGGTCATTGGCTACGCCATCGGAGGCATCATGCTCATCGCCGTGGCGGTGCTTACCAAGTTCTCTCTCGGCTCCATTCTTCTCTTTGTGCTCTTTGTCGTCCACGCCCTCGTCGGCGCGGTGGAACTTGGCACCGACGGCTGGATCCAGAACATCACTGGCAACCTCTTCACCTCCGAACAGGGCAAGTACCTCTTCATCTGGACTTCCGCCATCATGTTCGGCCTGCGCTTCTGCGCCCACTGGATCGAAAACACCCTCAAGCTTTCCCCGGTCGGCCTTCTGCTCGTTTGCGCCGTGATCGCCGCCGTCGGCCTCGTGCTTGCCAGCGGCATGCAGACCTTCACCGTGGCTCTCGTGGCCCTCGGCATCTATGCCGTCGGCAAGACCTTCTTCTGGCCCACCATGCTCGCTGTCGTCGGCGACCGCTTCCCGCAGTCCGGTGCCGTGGCCATGTCCATCATGGGTGGCATTGGCATGCTCTCCGCAGGCATCATCGGCGGCCCGGGCCTTGGCTACTGCAAAGACCGCTTCGCTGGTGAGGCCCTCAACAAGGCCGACGCGGCTCTTTACACGGAATACAAGGCCGCCACGCCGAGCTCCTTCCTCAACCTGAAGTCCACCGAGGTCTTCGGCCTCGACGGCACCAAGCTGGCCGCCGCCAAGGAAGCCAAGGAAAAGACCCCGCAGCAGAAGACCGTCGTCGAAGCCGACCAGGCCGGTGACCGCGCCACGCTGAAGGCGGATGCCTACATCCCGGCCACCATGGCCGCGATCTACCTCCTGCTCCTTCTCTACTTCAAGAGCATCGGCGGTTACAAGGCCGTGAAGATCGACGAGGCCGCGTAAGTCTCGCTCAATCTATTCTCCCAACGGCGTCCTGGAAACAGGACGCCGTTTTTCTTTGGCAAAAGCAAGAGGAAGCGTGTGAAGTGAATCTTGATGCCAGCCTGCGACACCTCAAAACAACTGCTCGGTCTGCTCAAAGAACGCTTTGAGCAAAACATGCCGCGTCATCCCGGCCTGCGCTGGGAGGATGTGGAGTCCCGATTGAAGAAACGGCCGGCAAAACTGCGTTCACTGGCGCTCATGGAGGAGACCGGGGGCGAGCCGGATGTGACAGGTATGGAGGTGGTCAGCGGCGAGGTGCTGTTTTGTGATTGCTCGCCAGAGACGCCGAAGGGCCGCGTCAGCGTGTGCTATGACCGCGCCGGGCTGGAATCACGCAAGGAGCATCGCCCCAAGGACACCGCGATGGACCTGGCGGAGGCGATGGGCGTGGAACTGCTCACCGAGACCGAGTATCACACTCTGCAATTTTTGGGCGAGTTTGATCGCAAGACCTCAAGCTGGCTGAAAACGCCCGCGAGCATCCGCGACCTCGGCGGAGCCCTTTACGGTGAGCGCCGTTACAACCGTATTTTCATCGGCCACAATGGTGCGCAGTCCTACTATGCCGTGCGGGGCTTCCGGGCTTGTTTAAAGGTTTGAATGCCACGGTGGCAAAGCTGGCAGGCCTTGCCAAAATGGGCGCATGCGAGAGGCAGCCATCCGGATCATCGAGAAACTCACCGCCGCGGGGCACACCGCGCTGCTGGCGGGTGGTTGCGTGCGTGACATGCTGCTGGGCCGCGAGGCGAAGGACTACGATGTGGCCACGAGTGCCACTCCGGAGGAGGTCGTGAAGCTTTTCCCGGGGGCGAAGACCGTGGGGGCGCACTTTGGTGTGGTGGTCGTGCGGGCCGGAGAGCATGGTTTTGTTGAGGTGGCCACGTTTCGCAGCGATGGCAGCTACTCGGACGGCCGCCGGCCGGACAGCGTGACCTTCTCCACGCCGGAGATGGATGCCGAGCGGCGTGACTTCACGGTGAATGGCCTTTTTTACGATCCGCTGGCAAAGAAGGTCATCGATTATGTGGGAGGTGAAAAAGACCTCAAGATGGGCCTGCTGCGAGCCATCGGCGTGGCGGCGCAGCGTTTCGAGGAGGACCGGCTGCGGCTGATGCGGGCGGTGCGTTTTGCCACGGTGCTCGGTTTTGACATCGAGCATGCCACCTGGGAATCGGTGTGCGGCCTGGCGGATAAAATCACCAGCGTGAGCATCGAGCGCATCCGCGATGAGTTCATCAAAATCATGCTGCACGAGAACCGCGTGCGCGGATTTGACCTGCTGGTGAACTCCGGCCTGATGCAGCACATCCTGCCTGAAATCCTGGCGCTGCAAGGCTGCGAGCAGCCGCCGCAGTTTCACCCGGAGGGCGATGTTTTCGTTCACACCCGACTGATGCTGAGCCTGCTGCCAGCCGAGGCGAGCCTGCCACTGGTGATGAGCGTGCTGCTTCACGACATCGCCAAACCAGCCACGCAGACTCGCGACGCGGACACGGGGCGCATTCGATTCAATGGTCACGACAAGCTCGGTGCGGAGATGACAGGCGAGATCATGCGGCGGATGAAGTTTCCGAACGATGTGATCGAGCC
>JBKCXA010000397.1:0-7220 GCA_046316935.1 Prosthecobacter sp. | reverse complement strand
GTGTACACCTATCCCGGCGAGGGCGAGGGCCAGACGGAGCGCATCATGAAGGACCTCGTCGAGACCGGCTACTCGGGCTACATCAGCATCGAGCCGCATGTGGCCGTGGTGTTCCACGGTGCTGGCGCTGCCGATGACCTGAGCCCCGAGCAGAAGGCGAAGGAGCAATACGACAGCTACGTCAAATATGGCCGCATGCTGGAGGCCATGCTGAAGCGCCTCGGCGCGAAGCTGGGCTAAATTTGAGTATCAAAGAAAACGGCGGACTGCCTCGCAGCAGTCCGCCGTTTCGTTTTTGAGCGATGGGTCACCCGTCGATGTTCCAGCCGTCGCGGTATTCCTTCTTCATGAAGGCGTTCGCTTCAGGCGTGTCAGGGCTAGTGCCCGTTTTGCCGTCGTAGCTGATCTTTTTGCCTGTGCGGTAGGCCACGAGGCCGAGGAGCATCATCTCGATCATGTTGGCGCTGTAGCCGAAATCGCAGGCGGTGGGCTTGCTGGGGTCTTTGCAGGCATCGAACCACTGCTTCTGGAAGTTGCCTTTGCCCACGTCGGGATACTGGTCCTCCTTCTTGCGGGGCTTGAAGTAGCTCATGTCCGCGTCGTCGCCGAAGGGAATGATCATGCGGGAATCGAAATCGGCGATGATGAAGCCTTTCGTGCCTTTGAACATGGCACCGTGGCCGATCTTCGTGAGGTCGATGCTCGGCTTTGGCGAGCGCGGCATCGCGCCGCCTTGATACCAGCTCACGGTGATGGGGCCGCGCCAGTCATTGGCGGGATGCTCAAAGTGAGACTCGCACATCACGGGCGTGACGTCGGAGTTGTAGGCATCGCCTTTGGCCTCCGCGGAGGTGGGCAGCTTGGCGTCCACGGCATTCCAGAGCAGGTCCATCGTGTGGCTGCCCATGTCGCCGATCTGACCGGCACCGAAATCCCAGAACATGTTCCAGGAGAGGCAGTTCGCACCGGCACCACCGACAAAGTAGGCGGGATTGTAAGGATGGAAGGGAGCTGGGCCGAGCCACAGATCGTAATGGAAGCCCTTCGGCGGCTCGCCCTCGGCGGGGAAGTAGCCGGGTTTTGGGATTTGGCGATTGCCCCAAGCATAGGCGGCTTTGAGCTCGCCGATCGCACCATCGCGGATGAGTTCTTTGACGCGGTTGAAGTTCGGCTGCTCGTGCCGCTGCATGCCCACCTGCGTGGCGAGCTTGCCCTTCTTGGTCTCCCACGTCGCACGCACGGTGCGGGCTTCGTTCACGGTGATGGCGAGCGGCTTTTCCATGTAGCAATGGAGATCGCGTTTGAGGGCCCAGTTCGCGATGAAGGCATGCGTGTGGTCCGGCGTGCAGCAGACGACGGCATCGAGGTCCTTGTGATCGAGGCAGTTGCGCCAGTCGATGTAGGTGGTGGCTCCGGGGAAGCGCTTCAGCGCATCGGGGAAGCGGGCCTCGTTGATGTCACACAGCGCGACGACGTTTTCCTCGGCGATGGAATTGTAATGCGCCAGGCCGCGGCCCCACACGCCGATGAGGGCGACGTTGAGCTTGTTGCTGGCGGCGTTTTGTCCGAAAAGCGGACGTGTGATCATGGAGCCGGCGACGAGGCCGGCCGCGCCGACGAAGCGACGGCGGGAGAGTGGGGTTGGGGAGGGTGGGGTGCTCATGGCGGGGGAGATTACGCCGTTTCGCGGCCGTTTTGACAAGCCTCATCTTGGGCAAACCCGGCCCAAAACGACGCAATTTGAGCGGCGCAGGCTTCTGAATGCGTTTTAAGCTAGGAGCGCACTACCTGACGCCAACCATGAAAAAGTTCCACCACCTCATCGCCGCCATCGATTTCACCCCCGCCTGCCGCGTGGCGCTCAAAGAAGCCGTCATGCGTGCCTCGCAGGACGGAGCCTCCATCACCGCGCTGCATGTGATGGACAGCTTTCTCATCCACGAGCTGAAAAAAGCACTGTCGCTGGAGCCTGCTCAAATCGTCAGCGAGTGGACGGAGCGCCTGCGGAGATTCATCGCCGAGAGCGAGGTGGGCGCGGAAAACGTGCGCTGTGAGGTGCGCATCGGCCATCCCTTCACGGAAATCGCGGAGTTCTGCAAAGCCCATGAGGCCGATCTGCTCGTGATGGGTGCGAAAGGCTCCAAAGACGAGCCACACCGCATCGGAGCCATCGCCGCGAAGTGCATCCGCAAGGCTCCCGTCGATGTGCTTGTCGTGCGTGAGGATGCGCAATCTCCACACAAGAAGATCGTCACCTGCGTGGACTTCTCCGAGAACTCCGCCAAGGCCGTGCAATGCGCCCTGCACCTCGCCACGCTCGATGGTGGCAGCGTGGATTGCTTGCACGTGTATCAAAGCGCCATCGCCATGTCGCTCGACTACGGCGGCTTCATGCCGGCGATGCCTGCGGCCATTGATCCCGAGGCGCTCGGGAACTGGCAGAAGCAGCTCGAGGACTTTTTGCAGCCCATCACACGTGAAAAAGGCTCCGTGGCCGTCACACCGCTCGTCGTCGAGCGCATGAACATCCGCGAGACCATCCTCGAGCACGTCGAGGCCACCGGGGCCACGCTTGTGGTGCTCGGCACACGCGGGAAGACCGGGCTGCGCGAGTTTTTGATCGGCACCACGGCGGAAAAGATTGTGCAGCACGCTCCCTGCTCGATTCTGGCGGTGAAGCCGGATGGCTTTGTGGCCGCAGCAGATTGATCCACGCATGAAAAAGAAACCCAGTTCACCTGACGCTCCCAGCATCGCCGAGCTGCAAACGGCGCTCCAGGCCAGCGAGCAGCGTGCCGCGGCCATCGTGGAGACGGCGGTGAATGCCATCATCACGATTGATGAGAACTGCATCATCGAGACCACCAACACGGCCACCGAGCGGCTCTTCGGCTACACGCGTGACGAGATGGTGGGCCAAAACATCATGATGCTCATGCCGGAGCCCTTTCGGTCCCGCCACGACAGCTACGTGAAGAACTACCTGGGCACAGGAGAGAAGCGCATCATCGGCATCGGCCGCGAGGCCTTGGCGATGCGAAAGGACGGCAGCGTCTTTCCCATCGACCTCTCCGTGGGAGAGGCCGTGCTGCCCAGCGGCCGCCGCATCTTCACCGGCATCATCCGCGACCTGAGCGACCGCAAGGCGCTGGAAGACAAGCTACTTCACATCAGTGAGGAGGAGCAGGCACGCATCGGGCGTGACATCCACGACGATCTCTGCCAGCGGCTCGCCGCCATCGGTTGCTTGGCGAAAGTAGCGCAGAAGAAGCTCGCTCAAGCCGGCTGCCCGGAATCCGAGAGCATGCAGGAGATCGTGCGCATGCTCGGCGAGGCCAACACCCGCGCCCGCGAGACCGCGCACGGCCTCATGCCTGTCGTGCATGACTCCGGCGGGCTCATGGACGCGCTCAAAGACCTCGCTGAGAGCACCGCGAGGGCTTTTGAGATCCAGTGTGACTCTCGCTTCGACAATCCGGTGAAGGTCCAGGACACCAAGACCGCCCTGCAACTCTTCCGCGTGGCCCAGGAGGCCGTTTCCAATGCCGTGAAGCACAGCCAGGCCACCCGCGTGGAGATTCACCTCGCCCGTCAGAATGGAAACATCGTGCTCACCGTGCGCGACAACGGCATCGGCATCCCCGACACACCGGCGAAAGGCACCGGCATGGGCCTCTTGACCATGAGCCATCGCGCTCGAATGATGGGCGGCACCGTCAGCTTCAGTTCCAGGCCGCAGGGCGGCACCCAGGTCACATGCAGCGTTCCCGCACCACCCAAAGCTCCGAAACCGTAAAACGCGTCATCCTCGTGGATGACCATCCGATCATGCGCCACGGCCTCGCGCAGCTCATCCGCATGGAGAGCGGGCTCGATGTCTGTGGCGAGGCTGGCAGCGCCCGCGAGGGCCTGGACCTCGTGAGCAAGCTCAAGCCCGACATGGCTGTCATCGACCTCACCCTGCCAGACAAAAACGGCCTCGAGCTCGTCAAAGACATCCGCGCCATGCATCCGGGCACAGCTTGTCTTGTGCTCTCCATGCATGATGAGGCACTCTACGGCGAGCGCAGTCTCCGCGCCGGTGCCCGCGGCTATGTGATGAAGGAAGAGGCCGCTGATCACCTGATCACCGCCATTCATAAAGTGCTCTCCGGCGGCCTGTATGTGAGCGAGACGCTCAACGCCCGCATGCTGGAGCAGATGACCGCGCCCACTCGCAGCAAGGCGGCAGGCATCGACTCTCTCACCGACCGCGAACTCGAAATCCTCGAACTCATCGGCAAAGGCATCGCCACCAAAAACATCGCCGCGCAGCTCAGCATCAGCGCCCGCACCGTCGAGGCGCATCGTGCCCACGTGAAGGAGAAGCTCGGCATCACCGATGGCGCCGCCCTCGTTCGCTACGCTGTGCAGTGGATGGAGAGCCGCGCCAAGGTGTGACGATCACTTCAGTGATGCCAGGAAGGCGAGCACATCAGCTGCTTCCTGTTCTGTCATGGCTTGAAGAAGGCCCTCGGGCATCAGCGAAGCAGGCTGGAGCTTCTGATCTTGGATTGAAGCATTCGCAAAGGTCTGCGGCTGGCCGGTGGCGAGCTTCAGCGTGACATCCTTGTCGGTGCGTTGGACTAGGAAACCCGTTTGCTGCGTGCCGTCCTTCATGGTGAGCGTCCATGTCTCGTAACCCTTCGCGATGGTTTTGGAGGGTGTGTGGATGCTTTCGAGCAGTTGCTCACGAGTCAGGCGTGCGCCGACCTTGCTCAAATCGGGGCCAAAGTCACGACCGGTGCCGTTTACGAGGTGACAGGCCAGGCAGGCGCCCATTTTGCCGGTCATGCTGATGAGCTCGGAACCGCGTTTCGCATCGCCTTTCGCCGCGAGGAGCTTCTTCGCGTCGAAATTCATGCCCAGCGTCTTCACTCGCTGCTCGAAAGGCACAAAACGCTCAAAGTAGCAGGCGATCTCGGGATTTGGATTTTTGGCGAGAGCAGGGTCAAAAGCTTGTTTGCCACGAGAAATGGCATTCACGGCCAAAAGAGCTTCGGAAGGTGTTTTGACCTCTTTTTGGCTCTCAAAGGCATCCGTGCCCGCGATCCATGCCCAAAGCATGTTGAAGCCTTTCGCATCGACTTCACGCGCCCCGATCATCGGCATGTGACCATTGCCACTTCGGGCGATGCGGGCCATCAGCACGCTCTGCTCAGGCTTTCCGGGATAGATCACACGAGCATCCGTGAGCCCGAGTTCGCCGCGAACAGGCTTTTCATCCATCATCATCGTCTCCGCGGTGGGTAGATCGGCATTCACCATGAGCTGCACGCTGCCACCGCCATGCCGGCGATGGCAGTGGGCACAGTTGGCATGCAGCCAGGCACGCGCTTGCGATTCGAGATCGTCCTTTTCGTGCAGGCGGTTCTTCAACCGAGCCATAAACTTCTCGTCGAGCACCTCCTCGGGCTTTTTGCCGCCGATTCGAGTGAGCTGGTCGGGTTGGAAGCCGAGCGTGAAGCCGCTCCAGTTCGTGTGGCAGCGGGCACACTCGCCGCGGCCGTGGATGCGCCAGGGTTGCTTGTCGATGATGAACTCCTCGCCATCCGGTCCCACGAGTTGCGCATCGGTGCCCGCATCGTTCCAACGGTAGGAGTAACCATTCCATGATTCGCCATCGAAGTGCAGGAGCTGCGTCTCGACCTTCTTCTTCAAACTGATCGTGCGGGCGAGAACGGCACCGGCAGGCCATTCGACCTTGTAGTTCGGCTTATCCGGCTTGCCACTGACCGCCGTCTTGATGCTTTCACCATTCGGCAGGGCCACGAAGCGCTGCGCGGTGGCCCCATCCTGCCACATCGGCTCAGCGATCTCGAAGGGCAAAACGCCCGCAGCGGGCTTTTGCGAGGCCGTGTCGGCAAAAAGGCCCGTCTCGCTCAGCTTGCGTGGAAACTGGCTCGGTTTGCCGACCGCTGGATTTCTGGCGAGGCGGTAGATGTGTGTGTCCTTCTCCCAGTTCATCCAGTAGAGCTCGCCGTCCTCGCTTTGACCGAAGGTCACGATCTTGTGCGGTGTGTCGGCGATCTCTTCGCGTCGCGTGACCTGTTTGCCGTCGTGCCACAGCGCCCAGATCTTGCCTGTCTCGTAGTCGCCGTAAATGTAGGCATCGCGCAGCTCAGGAAAGCGACTGCCATGATAGACATAGCCGCCGGTGATGCTCGCCGCCTCCGTGTGTGGATGCGCGGCGATGGGCGGGATGATGTCGCCGGGGCCTTTTGTCTCCGGTTTGATCGGCTGCGAGGCCTCCATGGCGCTCCAGCCATGATTGCCGCCGCGTTGCACGAGGTGAATCATCTCCCACAGCTCCCAACCGACATCGCCGCACCAAAGCCGACCCTTGGCATCAAAGCAGATCTTCCATGGATTGCGGAAGCCGAAGGCCCAGATCTCCGGCATCGCGCCTGCGGTGGTGATGAACGGATTGTCTTTCGGAATCGAGTAAGCCTTGCCGTTGGCCTCGTGATCCACATCGATGCGCAAAACACAGGAGAGCAGGTCATTCAATCCCTGGCCAGTATTGCGTGGATCGGGTGGCGAAGGCACCTCGGCATCACCCGTGGAGCAGTAGAGCATGCCATCGGGACCAAACTCCAGCGAAGCCCCATTGTGTCCGCCGCAGAGCCAAGTGAGCAGCACGACCTCGGATGCCGGATCGAGGACCGGAGGTTCGTTTTGCGTGAGTTTGAAACGCGAGAGCTTCGTGCCGTCATCGAGCTTGTCGCCGATGGTGTAGGTGATGAAGACGAAGCCGTTTTCCTTCCACTTTGGATGAAACGCGATGCCGTAGGCGTGGCTCAGCTTCTCGTGCTTCGCCTTCAAATCGATCAGCAGATCCCGAGACGAGGCTGCGTCCGGCTTGTCCGCGAAGGTGAAGACCTTCCCCGTGTTCTCCACCGCCGCAAAGCGATGAGCGCCCGGCATCGCGATCATCTCCAGACCATCATGCAGCTCGATCTTCGTGAACGTTGGCTCCGCGATGAAGGGCTTCGGAGGCTCCGGCGTGCCTTGAACGCGCGAAGTGGTCCACTGGGCATGCAGGGAGGAGGTGGCAGCGAGGAGAAAAAGAGCACGAAGCATCCCACATGATGCGGTGGAAGGCGTGCGGCTGGCAAGGGTGAACTGGGCGGCAAACAAACCATTGCCATCCCATGCCCGACGCCTCACACTCGCCGCGA
>JBKCXA010000396.1:0-3809 GCA_046316935.1 Prosthecobacter sp. | reverse complement strand
AGCTTCAAGCCTCCACCCGCCAGTCCGCGTCCGCCGATACCCGCCGCAACACCATCGGGTTCCGCGTCGTGCTCGTCCGTGGGAAGTGAGCATCACCTGCGAGCACTCGTTGACATTTTTCCCCATCTCCGCCAGTCTGCGCCCACTTCAAACCAACGCGGGTGTAGCTCAATGGTAGAGCGGGTGCTTCCCAAGCATCATACGAGGGTTCGATTCCCTTCACCCGCTCCAGGTTTCCATCGCGGCTGCATTGAGGAACAGCCGTGGCCAGGGCTCTGTGAAGCCTGCTCACCAAGATCGGCGATGACGCATGCTTGTGGAAAGCCGAGTCCCGCTTCGGCAGCTTGCGTCAAAGTTTCATCGAATCGCTGCAAAGCAAAAGGGACGCTCGAAAGCGTCCCTTTTGATGATGGATAAGGCTGATCCGAAGGAGGATTAGCGGGAGTCGAGTTCGACGACGAGCTGCTCGTTGGCGATCGGGGCGATCTCCTCACGCACCGGGGCGCGGTTCACGGTTCCCTTCATGGCATCGCGATCGACGGTCATCCAATCGGAGGTAGGGGAACCGGCGGTCATTTCGAGGAACTTGCTCACAAGCTGCTGGCTGCGGGGGGCGGCCTTCACGGCGACCACGTCACCGGCCTTGCACTGGTAGCTGGCGATGTTCACCACCTTGCCGTTCACGGTGATGTGACGGTGGGAGACGAGCTGGCGGGAGGCGAAGCGGGTGTTCGCGAAGCCCATGCGGTAGCAGACGTTGTCGAGGCGGAGCTCGAGCATCTGAAGGAGGATTTCACCGGTCACGCCCTTGCGGCGCTGGGCTTCGGCGAAGAAGCGGCGGAACTGCTTCTCGAGCACACCGTATTGGAAGCGGAGCTTCTGCTTCTCGATGAGGGCGGTGCCGTATTCGGAGGTCTTGCGGCGGGTGTTGCGGGCACCGTGCTGTCCCGGGGGGAAGTTGCGCAGTTCGAGGGCTTTGGAGGGGCCGAAAAGGGCCACGCCGAAGCGGCGGGCGATTTTTTCACGAGGTCCAGTGTAGCGAGCCATGAGTCAGATTGAAGGGAAGAGGATTCGGATTAAACGCGGCGGGACTGCGGCGGGCGGCAGCCATTGTGCGGGATGGGGGTGACGTCCTTGATGGCGGTCACTTCGATGCCGAGGGCCTGCACGGCACGCACGGCGGACTCACGGCCGGAGCCGGGACCATTGAGACGGACTTCCACTTCGCGGAGACCGTGGCCCATGGCTTGGCGGCAGGCGTCTTGAGCGACGACCTGGGCAGCGTAGGCGGTGCCTTTACGGGAACCGCGGAAACCCATCTTGCCGGCGGAGGAGGAGCCGATCTTCGCGCCGGTCTTATCGGTCACGGTGACGATGGTGTTGTTGAACGTTGCTTTGACGTGGACAATGCCCGTGGAGACGTTCTTGGAACCCTTGGCCTTGATGACCTTCGCGGCTCCTTCTTCCTCGCCACCGATCTCTGCCCAGATGCTCTGGGACACCTGACGGTCGCCGCTGGTGGGTTGCTTGTCAGCCGCAGGAGCGGCGGGGGCCGGAGCAGGGGAGGCAGCGGGAGCGGCCGTGGCTTCAGCGGGAGTTGCTGGGGTGGTTTCGTCAGCCATGATGGAAAAGTGCTACGCGTTGGAGATTACTTGGAGGCCTTCTGCGCACCGACGGTCTTACGCGGACCTTTGCGAGTGCGGGCGTTCGTGTGGGTGCGCTGGCCGCGCACAGGCAGGCCGCGGCGGTGGCGGTGGGCGCGGTAGCAGTTGATGCCCAGGATGCGCTTCATGTGCATCTGGATCTCACGACGAAGGTCACCTTCGATCGGGAGCTTCATGCCCTGGATGACCTGCGTGATCAAAGCGATCTGCTCATCAGTGAGCTCACCGGCGCGGGTGTTCGGATCAATGTTTGTCGCGGCAAGAACTTTGCGGCTGATGGGGAGACCGATGCCGTAAATGTAAGGCAGCGAGTATTCGATCTTTTTGTCGTTGGGGATTTCGACTCCGAGCAGGCGGGGCATAAGACGTGGGTAGTGAGGTGAAAATCAGATCAACCCTGGCGCTGCTTGTGGCGCGGGTTTTTGCAGACGACACGGACGATGCCGGCGCGACGGATCACGCGGCAAAGTTCGCAGAGGGGTTTGACGGAGGTGCGGACTCGCATGGGAGGCAGATTGCAGGAGGGGGAAACAATCGAAATCCCCTAGCCGGAGCAAGGGGGCCGGATGCCTACCACAGAAGAAAACTCACGCAAGCTAGTTTTTCACAGTTTTCCGATGCGTTTCCGGCCCGCCTTGCTCATAGAGAGAGACGCATGAAAAGCATCCTCTGTTTTGGCGATTCGAACACCTGGGGTTTCATCCCTGAAAGCATCTCTGAGAGTCATCCGCGGCGTCATCCGCACGACGTGCGCTGGACCGGCATCCTCGCCCGTGAGCTGGGCGCCGGCTTTCGCATCATTGAGGAGGGCCAAAACGGCCGCACGACCGTGCATGATGACCCGTTTGCCCTCGTCCGAAATGCCAAGGCCGTCCTCCCCGCCATCCTCGAGTCTCACAAGCCGCTCGACCTCGTCGTCCTCATGCTCGGCACCAATGACCTCAAGAACGTCTTCGGCGTCTCGCCCTCTGAGATTGCTGTGGGGGTCAAAGTCCTCGCGCAGACCATCCTGACCAGCGATGCAGGTCTTTCGGCCAGACCACCGCGCCTGCTCCTGATGTGCCCGCCAGTCGTCGGCCCACTCGCCCACCTGCCGGACCTTGAGGCCAAGCTCACCGATGCCCAGGCCCGCAGCCAGCAACTGCCCAAACACTACGAAGCCGTCGCCGCCGCCCTCGGCTGCGCCTATTTCAATACGCAGGAAATCATCGCCCCCAGCCCCGTCGATGGGATCCATCTCGATGCCGCCGCGCATGAGAAGCTCGGCCTCGCCCTCGCCGCGAAAATCAAAGCCCTCTTTTAATCCATGACCTGGCTCGAACGCATCTATCCCGTCCTCAAGCCCTGGCTCTTCCGTCTTGATGCGGAGACCGCGCACACCCTCACCGTGAAGATGATGGTCAGTGCGCACCAGCTCGGCCTGCTGCGCCCCCTCAGCACCGCCGGTGCCCCCGTCACCTGCATGGGCCTCACCTTCCCGAACCGCCTCGGCCTCGCCGCCGGCATGGATAAATCCGCCAGCGCCGCCGATGCCTGGGCCGCGCTCGGCCTCGGCCATGTCGAGGTCGGCACCCTCACCCCGCGTCCCCAGCCCGGGAATGCCAAGCCCCGCCTCTTCCGCCTGCCGGAGCACGACGCCCTCATCAACCGCATGGGCTTCAACAATCCCGGCATCATCAGCGCCGTGAAGCGACTCGAAAAACGCCGCTCCAAGGCCGTCGTCGGCGTCAACATCGGCAAGAACTTCGACACGCCGAACGAGAACGCCGTCAACGACTACCTCTACTGCCTCAAAGCCGCCTACGGCACCGCCGACTACATCACCGTCAACATCTCCAGCCCGAATACCAAGGGCCTCCGTGATCTCCAGGCCGAGGATGCCGTGCGCCATCTGCTCACCACCTTGAAAAAAGAGCAGGCCGAGCTCAAAAAAGAGCACGGCAAATCCGTGCCCGTCCTCGTCAAGATCGCCCCTGATCTCAACGACCTCCAGATCGAGTCGCTCGCCCGCGTCATCAACGAGATCAATCTCGACGGCGTCATCGCCACCAATACCCCCATCGCCCGTGAAGCCGTCGCCGGGCATCGGCTCGCGAATGAAACCGGCGGCCTCAGCGGCGCCCCCGTGCGTGAGCGGTCCACGCT
>JBKCXA010000395.1:0-2708 GCA_046316935.1 Prosthecobacter sp. | reverse complement strand
TCCTTGGCGAGGTCCTCGAGTGGAAAAGTCCACTGAAGCAGATTTTTAGGCCAGTCGGGCTGAGGGGCACAAAACCATTCGGGAAACAACGCCAGCACGCCATCCGGCGAGTCCCACCACTCGCGCCACAGGCTGCGCGGCGGCTTGACGCCATGCGCCTTGCAGATGCGGCGCACCTTCGGCAGCGCGAAGAGGTCCACGGGGTTCGGCAGCGAGAAGAGCGCCTTCTTGAACCAAACCGGCATCGCCCGCAGCCATTTCATCGCGGGGTGAAGCAGCGGCGTCTCATGCACACTGAGAAACACCGCCGGTTGCAAATGCACGGTGATCAGCGGCGTGCCGTGCTTCTCCCGCGCCAGCCTTCCCGCAAACGCAGTGACCGGCGCGAGCATCAAATCCGGCTTCTCGCAGCTCTCGATGGCCTTCAAGTAAGGCTCCACCGCCTTCGCCGCGAAATCGAACACGACTTTCGTCCCCTGCCCCAGCTTCCAGATTCTCGGATCGCGAATCATCGCCTCAAACTCCTCCGCCTTTCCCCAGGAGATGAACTTCAAGCCTGCTCGGCGTGCTTGTTCCTCAAACAAGCACGCCGTGATCATCGTCACGCGATGACCTCGGGCCAGCAACTGACGCCCCAACCAGATGAACGGAAACACGTCACCCGCACTGCCGAAGGGAAGAAGGAGAATGTTCGCCATGGCATCAGCCAAGCAGTGGGCGCAGCATGTCGCAAATCTCCGGCACTTTGACGAACGGATCTTCCTTCGTTTCGAACTCCAGCGTGAACCAACCTTGGTAATTCGCATCGCGCATGATCTGGAGCACGCGCTTCACATCGCTCGGCTCGGCTTCTTTGGAGCCCTCGCGTTTGATCTCCATCTTGAGCTGCACGTTGACGGCGTAAGGCGCGATCTTGGCGAGGTCGGCGTATGGATCGGCGGTGTGGAAGTTGCCGCTGTCGAGGTTGATGCCGGCCCAGGGGCTTTTGGCGGCCTGCACCATCTTCACGAGGTTGTCCGGCAGGGCCACGATGCCTCCGTGGTTCTCCAGTCCGAGGAAGACGCCTTTCTTTGCCGCATAGTCGAGACACTCTTGATAGGAGGCGAGGCAGTTCGCCACCGCCTCCTCTTCGCTCATGCTTTTCTCCTTCGCTCCGGCAAACACGCGGATGTGCGGCGCACCCATGGTTGCGGCATGGTCGATCCATTTCTTCGTGTAGGTGATCTGCTCGTTGAGCTTGTCGCCCTTCGGCAGCGCGAAGTTGTTTCCGACGGCCGTGCCGGCGATCTGCACGCCCCGCAGGTAAGCGCGGCGTTTCACTTCGAGCAGGAAGGCCTCATCCACGTCCGGCGGGAAAAAGTAGCTCGTCAGCTCGGCTCCGGGAATGTTGTTGTCACCGCACCAGTCGATGAAATCGAGGATGCTCCACTGCGGGCGGTCGCCCTTCGGCTTCTGCTGCTTGTCACGCATCCACTGGAAGTACTCGCGGAACGAATACGCGGCGACCCCGAGCTGCATGCGGCTTTTGCCGGGACGCTTGATCGGCTCGATGGCAGGAAGTGAGGTGACGGTGAGCGCACCGAGGCTGGTGGAGAGAAAGTGACGGCGGGAGATCATGGCGGAGCTGGGTGGGAGGCTACTTAAACGACACGGCAAACGGAAACTTGGCACTGATTCAACGCGACTGCTCAAACCTGTGATTGACCAATGACTTTATGGTTGAAGAATTCGGGCATGACGGTTCTCGTAAAAATTCTGGGCCAAATCATCTTTATCGCCAGTTGCTTTGGACTTTGGCATTTCTGGAATCTAAACACCTCGGTCTATGCCCCTGGAAGCACGGACTATGTCGGAACCCTCCCCGTTCACATTCCAGGGAAAAGAGTCGAGAATGTTGGCCTGTTAAATCAGCGCAGTAATGGTCTGATGATCTCCGGGATTGGTGTGATCGTTGGAACTTTGTTTATGCTGTTGCCTCGTTCAGATTCTCACTGAACGCTCTTCGCTTGCCGACTTAGAATTGGTTATATCACCTTGTCGAACTCCATGATCGAAGAATCTGAAATTAGCACCCTGCGCAAACTTGGGAACTCCGCTTGTATGTGCGACGACGCAAATCTCAATATCCATGGCAAATTGTTGTTGGTTGCGCTCGAGCGGTTCTTGAGCCTTCGACGCGAGTCAGCGAAAGTAAGTTGGATGAAGGAAATGCGTTTTAGAGAGCGACAGATTAAGAGGGGTTTTTCACGTCAAAGCCTGCGAGGTTTCTGATTCGTTTTTCGATGGCTAATCGACTTTCACTCCATTCAATATGATTATGACCAGCAAGCTTTCTCTTCTCGCCACTGCCCTGATTTTCACGTCCATCGCTCACGCTGAGCCCACGAAGGTGCGTTTATGGCCTGACGGCGCTCCTGGAGCGAAGGGTGACACGGACAAGGACCAGCCCTTCATCAACGTGTGGCCTGCGGCGAAGGAGAAGGCGAATGGTGCGGCCTTTGTGGTGTGTCCTGGCGGCGGTTATGGCGGGCTCGCGGCGGATCACGAGGGCGTGCAGGTGGCGAAGTGGTTCAATGGCATCGGCGTGAGCGCTTTTGTGCTGCATTACCGTCTCGGCACGAGCGGCTACCACTTTCCGACGCAGCTCATCGACGTGCAGCGTGCGATTCGTCATGTGCGGGCGAATGCGAAGGAGTATGGTATCGATC
>JBKCXA010000394.1:0-4449 GCA_046316935.1 Prosthecobacter sp. | reverse complement strand
CTCCGCGGCCTCTCCGGTGCCACCGGCGGCAAGCTCAGCCTGCTCGCACCGACAATACAAGTCGGCGGCACGGCCACGTTTCCCAACACGCTGTTGCTTTCTGCCGCTTTGTTCAGCCAGGGTGGTTTTCAATCGTTCACGATGACAGGTCTTGGCTCCGCGCCAGCGGGGGTGGACAGCTCAAATCCAGCCATCGTCATCGCTCCGGGCACGGTCATCACTCCGGTGGTGAGCAGCTTGCAGGCAAATGTGAGCACTCAGAGCGGTCGCAGCATCGTCACGCTTGCCACGTTGATCCAGCCGGAGGGCTATCGAAACACGGTGAACCTGGATTTCCGTGCTCCAGGGGTTCTCGATTCGTCCAGCAACGAGCTCCTTGTGCGTGGTCGCATCGAGATGGGCGCTGGTTCACTCATCACCACCGATGCTCTTGGCAAGGTCACGTTGCACGGTCAGACGGTGCAGATGCTCGGAGGCATCATCGCACCCGGTGGCCAGGTGCTCATCCACGGCTCGTCGCAGTATCCAGAGAACACCGCGTCGAATTTTGCCTACACCACCGTGCAGCTCGGCTCCACTGCCAGCGTCTCCACGGCTGGAAAGACGGTCTATCGATATGACATCCTTGGTCGCCGCAGCGGCACGGTCCACGCGGGCGGCAGCATCACGGTCGAAGGAAACCTCATCGCGGACGTGGGAGCCATGCTGGATGTCTCCGGCACTGCGGCCTTGCTCGACCTCACTCCTGAGCAGGCAGGAAATCCACTGCGTGGCATCGGTTCGGTCACCGAGTGGTTTCAGCCCGCCGAACTCGTGCCCACGCTCGTGATGAGCAATGCCGGCCACATCAGCCTCACCGGCGGCCAGTTCCTTTTATCGCGTGCCACGCTGCGCGGCCAGGCGGGCGGAGCGAATGCCCAAGGCGGCACGCTGAGCATCGATTCGGGTCGCTTCTACATCCCGGGAGGGTTGAAGGATGATCGCGATATCACGCTGATCGTCGCGCAGGACATGAGCGCCTTCGCAGTGCCGGCCTCAGGCCTTGGCGTGACACCCGGCATTCCTGCACTCGGCTACTTCGGCGCGAACACCTTTCAAAACGGCGGCTTCGACTCGCTGCATCTGGGCGGCAATATCGAGTTTCGCGGCGCGGTGACGCTGAATGGTCGCGGAGCCTTGAGCATCGCCGATGGCGGTGTGATTCAAGCAGATGCGCTGACCACACTGAGCGCGGCGTATGTGAAGCTCGGTCTCACGCTCGGCCAGCCGGTGCGTGATGAGGAGTTGGTGAACCCGTTTGAGAAAGACAACGCAGGCGGCGGCGGCACGGTGCCCAGTTACTTCAGCCCCACGGCCGGTGGTGGCAGGCTCGTCGTCACCGCCGACCTCGTCGAGACTGGATTCCTCTCGCTCCAAGGCATCGGCAGCGCGGCCATTACTGCACGGCACGAGCTGCGTGGCGCAGGCTATCTAGACATCGCGGGGAACCTTGATCTCACGGCCGGTCAAATCGTGCCGGAGACAGCCTCCACCTTCACGATCACCGCTTACAATGGTGGTGCGGTCAGCATCGCGTCCTCGGGCGTCACGCCGCAGTTCCCGCTGAGCGCCGCGGGCAGGCTGAGCATCTACGCGCAGACCATCACGCAGTCCGGCGTGCTGCGGGCGCCGTTTGGCAGCATACGTTTGGGCTGGGATGGCACCGGCACGGCTCCGCGCGGGCTCATCACGAACACCAACGTGCCCGTCACGCAGCAGATCACGCTTGCCGCGAGTTCCACGACCTCCGTGTCGGCCATTGATCCGGGCACCGGAGCGGGCGTTGTCATTCCTTACGGCCTCATCAAAGACGGCACGAACTGGATTGATCCCACTGGCCTCGACATCACGGCCACTGGCGTGCCGGAGAAGTCACTACGTGTGTCGGCGCAGAATGTGACCACCGAGGCAGGCTCCACGCTCGACATCCGTGGCGGCGGCGAGCTGTATGCCTACCGCTGGGTGCAGGGCAATGGCGGCACGAAGGACATCCTCGATTCCGATGAGGTGTTTGCGATTCTGCCAGGTTACACGTCGGCCTTCGCGCCCTTTGCCGCGTTTGCCACCTCTGGCATCAATGCCGCCAACCTCGGCGGGGACAACGGTTACACGAACAGTGCGCTTCAAATCGGTGATCAGGTCTATCTGCGTGGCAGCTCGCTGCTTGCAGCGGGGAGCTACACGCTGCTTCCGGCGCGTTACGCGCTGCTGCCAGGTGCCATGTTGCTCACGCCGGACTCGGGCGAGCCGGTGGATTCTTTTGTGAAGCCCGGCGGCGCGGTGCTGACCACGGGCTACCGCTTCAACAGCCTCAATCCCAGCACGTCCGGGCAGATCTACCAGTCCTTCGAGATCGCACCGCAGAATGTCGTGAAGCTTCGTGCCGAATACACCGATGCCTCCGCGCAGAGTTTCATCAGTGCTGCGCAGCAGCGCCTCAGCCTGCCCGTCACACGTGGCCCGTCCGATGCGGGTTACGCGCTTCTCGGGGCGCAGCAGTCGATGCAGCTCGCGGGTCTCGTCAGCGCTGCCGGTGCCACCAATGCACGTGGTGGCCGCGTCGATGTCAGCAGCCCGCTCGACATCGTGATCGCGGCTCCAGGAGCACCGGCACAGCCTGGAAAACTCGTTTTGAATGCCGCGCTGCTCAGCGCCTGGAACGCGGAAAGCCTCCTCGTCGGTGGCGAGCGCTCCAGCTCGGGCAGCATCACGGTGCGCACGACCAATCTCACGCTCGACAATGCCGGCTCGCCTCTGCGCGGCACGGATGTGTTGCTTGCCGCGACTCAAAATCTCACCCTCGCGGCTGGTTCTTCCTTGCTGCAAACCGGATCACAGAGCTCGGCGGATGCTTTTGTGCTCGGCGGCAATGGTGCCTTCGTCCGCGTCAGCGGCGTCACGGGTGCTCAAACCTCTCGCAGCGGCGTCACAGCCTCCGCGCTGCCTTCGCTCAATATTGGTGCGAATGCCGTGATCTCTGGCCGCACCGTCACGCTCGACTCGACGAACGCCAGCGCGATCGCCCTCAGCACTCAGCTCACCGCCGGTGCCATCCAGATCAACAGCGGGCGCATCAGCATCCAGTTGTTGAACCCCGGTGCGTTGCAGCCGAATGCGGGTCTCGTGCTCGGCGGGGGGCTTTTGACGGCGTTGCAGGCCTCCAGCTCGCTTTCCCTGCTCAGCTACTCCTCGATTGATTTTTACGGCACGGGCTCGTTTGCGTCCGCCGGAGCATTGGAACTCCACGCTGGTGAAATCCGCGGCTTCAATCAAAGCGGCGGCAGCATTGATCTCACGGCTCAAAGCCTCGTCTTGGACAACAGCGCCCTCGCCAGCGTGCCTGGCATCGTCGCGGCGGCCAGTGGCTCCTTCAATCTCACCGCCAACACGATCACGCTCGGCCAAAACGCCCTCGTCATCGATCAATTCAACACGGTCACGCTCACCGCGTCGCAAGGTGTCACCGTGCGCGACACCGGCTCCTTCCGCGTTCAAAAGGCGCTGAATATCGTCTCGCCCTTCGTCCGGGCCGAGAGCAAAGCCTCGCAGCTCATCGCCGCGGGAGATCTGCTGCACTTGAGCAAGCCGGCGACCTCTTTCTCGCCCGCCTCGCTCGGCTTGGGTGCCTCGCTCACGCTCGAAGGCAGTGCGATTCTTGCCGAAACCGATGTCCTGCTGCCCAGCGGCCTCATCTCGCTCCGTGCCACCACGGGCGATGTGACGGTGAATGGCACCGTGAGTGCCGGTGGGGTGGCGCAGACCTTCTTTGATGTCACACGCTTCACCGACGCGGGTCGCGTTTCACTCGCCGCGGATGCTGGCAATGTGATCATCGGTGCCACGGGCCTCGTGAATGTCGCCGCGCAGGCTGGCGGAGGCGATGCGGGCACGCTCAGCGTGAAGGCCGCGAACCAGTTCTTGCTCAACGGCACGCTGGCAGGGCAGGGGGCCACGAGCGGCAGCTTCGAGCTCGATGTCGGCACGCTGACCACGTTTGCGGATTTGAATGACCGCCTCAACACCGGTGCCTTCACCGCATTGCGGGAGCTTCGCGTGCGCAACGGAGGCATCACCATCGACGGCACGGTGAATGCGCGTCGCTTCCTCCTGGCCCTCGACAATGGCGCGATGACCGCGAGCGGCACCATCAATGCCTCTGGCAGCACCGGTGGACGCATCGACCTCATCGCCAGCGGCGGTGTCACGCTCGCCAATGGCTCCACACTGAGCGTTCGCGGGCAAAATTTTGACAGCGCAGGCAAAGGCGGCGCCATCTGGATCGAATCGACCGGCACAGGCAGCATCAACCTCGCCACCGGCTCCACTCTCGATCTGCGTGTCGATGCCAAAACGACCACGAGTGCCTCCCGCGGCCAGTTCAGCGGCAAGGTGCATCTCCGCGCCCGGCAG
>JBKCXA010000393.1:0-13857 GCA_046316935.1 Prosthecobacter sp. | reverse complement strand
GCCGCAGGCTCCGCAGCAGTACAAGCAGCTCATGATGGTCGCCGGTCTGGAGCGTTATTTCCAAATCGCCCGCTGCTTCCGCGACGAAGACCTTCGCGCCGACCGCCAGCCGGAGTTCACGCAGATCGATATCGAAGCCAGCTTCATCCAGCGTGACGACATCGTGAACCTCGTCGAAGGCCTGCTCGTCAGCATGTTCAAAGCTGGCACAGGCCGCGACATCCCTGCGCCCTTTCCGCGCATGACCTATCAAGAAGCGATGGACCGCTACGGCTCCGACAAGCCGGACACGCGTTACGGCAACGAGATCGTCGATATGGCCGATGTCTTCGCCAACAGCGGCTTCAAAATCTTCCGCAGCACCATCGAAAACGGCGGTGTCGTGCGTGCCATCAACGCGAAGGGTTTCGCCGGCATCACCACCGGCCAGATGATCCGTCTCAACGAGATCGCCACGCAGGCCGGCATGAAGGTCAAGCAACTCGCCTTCATCAAAGTGGAGCGCGATGCGAATGGCGTGCTCGAATACAAATCCCCGCTTTGGAAATTCTTCAGCGAAGACGAGCAAAAAGCCCTCATCGCCAAGCTCGGCGTCGAGGAGAACGACATCGTCTTCTTCTATGCCGGCACCTGGCAGGAAGCCTGCGACATCCTCGGCCGCGTGCGTGTCGAGATCGCCAACATGACCGAACTCACCAAAGGCAGCACCGCGCTGAACTTCCTGTGGGTCGTCGATTTCCCGCTGCTCGCGCACGATGCCGAAACGCAGAGCTGGGTGGCCGTGCATCATCCCTTCACGCGTCCGAAGACGGAAGACATCCCGCTCCTGGAAGCGGGCGAATACGCCAAAGTCCGCGCCGAGGCCTACGACGTCGTCTTGAACGGCTACGAACTCGGCGGCGGCTCCATCCGAATCCACGAAAAGGATCTGCAAGCCAAGCTCTTCAGCGTCCTCGGCGTGAATGAAGAGGAGCAGGCGCACAAATTCGGCCACATCCTCGACGCCTTCCGCTTCGGTGCTCCTCCACACGGCGGTCTCGCACTCGGCCTCGACCGCATCGCCATGCTCGTCAGCGGTGAGGACAGCATCCGCGAAGTCATCGCCTTCCCGAAGAACAACAAGGGCAGCGATTTGATGACCGACAGCCCGACGCAGATCGACTTCAAGACGCTGCGCGAGATCTACATCCAGAGCACCTACAAGGAGAAGAAGCCGGAGGCATAAGAGCACTCGTTGCTGCGCGACACGGACCGTCCCGTGCGGGTTCCGCATGGCCGATTGACCGGGCGGCGGGGGTGCGTTCATACTGGCTGCCTCATGGAAAACGACCTGCCTCCCGAACACCCGGCCAGTTCCGGCGGGAAGGAGCGTGCGCCGTCTCCTTGGGAGCTGGATCATGACTGGCAGGAGGCACCGAAGGATCTCAAAAAGCTGCGCCCGGCTCCGCCACCTCCCCCAACGCCTGCCCGGGAGCTCAAGAGGCCGGTGCCCGTGGCTGCGCCGCCGCCTCGCAAGGAGCCGGAGGAGGCACCTGAAGCCCGTGAAATGTATGTGCCGATGGTGCGTCGTCGCCAGCCGGCACCCGAGACGCAGGGATCGTGGCCGGCGATGATTTTGCTGAGCATGGGGCTGCTGCTGTTTGTGTTTGTGGCCTGGCAGTATCTTCACGATGAGCCGAGGGGCGCAGACGATGATCTGCGGCCCTTGCGGGCGATGGACCAGACGCCGGTGATCCGCATGCCGCAGAAGCTGAAGCGCTTCCTGGATGCCGTGGTGCCTTTGCCAGCCGGTGCGATGCCTGCCACGCCGCCGTGGATGTGGGACACGCCCACGCTTTCACGCTTCTTCAAAGGCAATGGCGCGGCCCTCGACAACCTGCGTGATCTTCTCGAAGACCCGGACTGGCATCCGGCGCATGCGTCGTGGCACGCGGCGGACCTCGGCAGTGATCCGCGGTGGCCGATGGTGTTTGCGCTGAAGCAGGCTGAGAGCGCTTACCTATCGCGTTTGGGTCAGGAAGAAGGCGCGTTCGTGGCGGCGATTGATCTCGCGGACCTCGCGAAGCGTCTGGAGGAGGTCTGGGCGTGGCCGTCATTCTACTCAAGGTCGCTGGAGGCGCAGGAACTGGCTGCGCAGGCGCTGGCAGAGCTCTTGAAGCAAACGCGGCTGCCAGAGACCACGCTGCGGCACTTTCAGCGGCAGTACAGCATCTGCCTGCCGCTGAATGACACGCTGGTGCAGGCACTCGGAGCGTTTTATCTGCATGAGAAGAAGCTTATCTTTGGCCCGGCGAGCGGCGAGCCGCTGGACACGATGCCGGGCGGTGCGCAGTTGAAGCGGCCGGGGCGTTTGTTTTTCAAGCCGCACACCACGATGCAGCTCTTCGTCGATCATTTCCGCCGCTTGCGCATGGAGGCGCAGGCACCTTTGGCCAACACAGGACTCATCAGCGTGGAGGATTCGGCATCGCTGCATCAGCAGGGCTTTCAGCCGAATGCCGCGGGTGAGGCCTACACCGCGGCTCGTATGGCGGGTTATCGCTCGCTGCCGGCAAAGCTGGGACTTGCCAAGGCACGCGGCGGGCTCGTCGTGACGTTGTTTGCCATGCGTCGATGCGTGGCGGAGCAGCGCACACTGCCGCCGACATTGGAGAGCCTGCGGCCGAGGTATCTGCTTGATGTGCCGCTCGATCCGTTCTCGGCCGCGCCGTTGCATTATGACATCCGCCACGGCTGGATCTGGTCGGTGGGCACCGATCTGCAATCACAGGGCGGTGCTCCGACGAGCCCGCCGATGCAGGATGCGAAAGAGCCAACGGTGGAGATCGGCATCGGGATTGCCTCGGCCGTGCAATGATGCTCCATTTCCGTGTTCTTTGATCCATGACATCCAACTTCACCCGCGCCGGTCAATTTCCTGAAACCTCGTGGACGCAGGTGCGTCTCGCCGGAGTGGCAGACACGCGGGCACTGGAGGGCCTTTGTCGGATGTACTGGGCGCCGCTTTATGCGTTTGCGCGTCGCGATGGCATGAGCCCGGCGGAGTCGGAGGATGTGACGCAGTCGTTCTTTGCCCATCTGATGCAGGATGAGACGATCAAGAATGCCGACAGCGAGAAGGGCCGCATGCGCAGCTACCTGCTCGGAGCCATGAAGCGCTTCATCTCGAACTGGCGTCGCGCCGAAATGACGGTGAAACGCGGTGGCAGGCTGCAACGCGTGGATTTTGACACCACGGAAGTCGAGGCGGTGTGCGCGAAGCAGGGCGATGGCCTTTCGCCCGATGCCTTCTTTGAGCGGCGCTGGGCTGTGGCGTTGCTCGATCATGCCTTCAAGGCTCTCGAACTCGAACAGGCGCTCACCGGCAAAAAAGAGCAGTTTGCGGTGTTGAGCGAGTTTTTGATGGTTCACGGCAAAGAGGCCCAGCATGGCGTGGCGGCGGAAAAGCTTGGCATGAGTGAAGGAACAGCCCGCGTGGCGGTGCATCGGCTGAGAAAACGCTTCCGCGAGCTTTTACGCGAACATGTGGCCGCGACCGTCGATAGCGAAACGGAGGTCGATGACGAGCTGAGGCATCTTTTGGGTTTGTATAGTAACTGACGTCACCCACTGCGTTAACTACCAGCATGCTTGAATGCGAAATCTGCCAAACACCGCTCGAAAAACGCGGTTCGGGGTCCTTTTGCCCGGCGTGTGTGCTGCGTGAATTGATGGAGGAGCCAGACCCGGAAGCGGAGACGCAGATCACGGAGGCTCCGGCGGTGGGAGACATGCCGCGGGTGCCAAGGCATTCGATGATCGAAAAGATCGGCGAGGGTGGCTTTGCGAATGTTTACCGGGCGCTGCAACGCGAGCCAGTGAAGCGTGAGGTGGCCATCAAGGTGCTGAAGCCGCAGATCGCGAGCTACCATGTGCTGGCACGTTTTGAGACGGAACGCCAGACGCTGGCACGAATGGAGCATCCGGGCATCGCACGGCTGTGGGACAGCGGCGTGACGATGCACGGGCAGCCATTCTTTGCGATGGAACTCGTGCGCGGGGAGCCGGTGACGGCGTATTGCGAGAACTATCATCTCACGCTCGATGAACGGCTCCAAATCTTCTGCTCGATCTGCGAGGCGGTGCAGCATGCGCATGAGAAAGGGGTGCTGCATCGCGACTTGAAGCCCTCGAACATCCTCGTGGCTGGCGCGGGCTCGGAACGCGTGGTGAAGATCATCGACTTTGGCATCGCGAAGGCGCTGGAGCTTTCACCGGAGGCGGCGGATGATCATGAAACCGGCGCGATGACCTCGATTCATCAAGCGGTGGGCACGCCGGGCTACATGAGCCCGGAGCAAAGCGCCTGGGGGGCGCATCATGTGGATGCACGTTCCGATCTTTATGCGCTTGGCGTGGTGCTTTATGAGCTGCTCACGGGCCAGACGCCCTTGCAGGTGGAGCGTAAAGCGAATGATGAGGCACGTCAGTGGCCGGTGGCGAAGCATGTGACCGCGCCTTCGCAGCTCTCACGCACGATTTTGCTCACCAAAACGGAGAAGCGTGACCTCGACGCGATCGTGCTGAAGGCTCTCGAAATGGATTCGACGCGTCGCTATGCCAGCGCGGCGGCTTTCGCCGATGACATCCAGCGTCATCTGCATGACGAGCCGGTGCTCGCGGGTGAGCGGTCGTGGACGTATGTGATGGAAAAGTTCACGCGGAGGCATCTGCCCTTTGTGGTGAGTGCCGGTGTGGCGGGCATTGCTGTGGTCGGCGGCTTCACGGCGAGCACGATTTTGTATATCAAGGAGCAAAAAGCCCGCTCGCATGCCGAGGACCGCCAGCTCGTGATCGAAGCTCGTGAAGCGGAGCTTCGACGCACGCTGAGCCGTGCGGACTTTGCCGCCGCGCAGCAGTTCAAAAACACCGGAGATGCTCAAAGTGCCGTGGCCTGCCTCGTGCGTGCCTTGCGACAAGATCCGACCTTTAAAGCCGCCGCGGCGGACCTGCAGATGATGCTCCTTCAGGACGACACGCCACAACCGGTGGAGACGGTGATCCCCGTCGATCCCTCGTGGGGGGAGGTGCAGGAGAATGTGGGAGCGGTCTCCGCCGGTGGACATGTGCTGGCGGCGATGTTTCTAAAGGACGCAAAGCAGCGGGTGATGCTCTTCCGTCATGCGAAGGACGTGTGGAACCGCCGTGAGCTGCCGCTGAAAGCAAAGCTGCTGGCGCTGGAGGTGTCATCAAGCGGCAATCTGGTGGTGATGGCCGAGGAGGGCGGTGATGTGCGGCTTTTACGTCCGGAGGAGCCGGCATTCGAGAGCAAGTGGACACCACCGGCACGGGTCACGACGTTGACAACAACCACGACGAGCGAAGTCGTGGCGGTGGGCTGCGCGGACGGGTCGGTGTGGATGCTGAGTGCCTCCGAAGAGATGCCTCCGAAGCGTGTGGGAGAAGTCTCCGGCGCGGTGACGCGGCTGCTGATCCAAGGCCAGGAACGTCTCATCATGGCTGGCAGCCGCCAGGGAGAGGTCAGGAGGTTCGCCGTTATGAATGCGGACGATCATCGCCTGCTGATCAAGATGCCCGGCGAGGTCACGGCCCTGAGCAGCTCCGGGAACGCCATGCTCGCGGCGGGGGATTCGCTGGGGAATGTGGCCTGTGTCACGGATGGCGTGGAGACGCTGCCGGTCACCCATTTGCACGACAGCTCCATCACCGCGGTGACGCTGACCAACGGACGTGGAAACCCGATGATGCTCACCGCCGGTGGCGCACGCGATCTCCGGGTGAAGTGGTTTGATCTGAAAAATCGCGTTGAATTGAAGCCGCCCGTCGAGTCCGCGGGCTCCGTGCGGCATATCGCGATGACTCGCAGCGGGGACAGCGCGGTGATCGTGAACGCGGACGCGTCCGTGCGCATGTGGCGGCAGGCGGGCGAGGGGGCCATCACCGTGCGCAAGCCGCAGCGGGCACGCTTCATCGCGATGAGCACGCATGGCCGCGCGATGGCGGTGAGGCGTGATCTCGGCCGCAGCCTGGAGGTGCTCACGCTGCCGCAGGACACGGTCTATGGCATGGTGCTGGATCATGGCAGCACGCTCCCGCTGCCGGGCCTGCGCGGCCGCTCCTGCGCGGCGTTTTGCGAAGACGGGGTGACGCTGGTGGAATCCAACGAGCTCGGTGTGGCGGCGCTGTGGGACAGCGCGAAGGCCACCCTGCTCGACTCACGCCGCTGGAGCCAGGCGGCGATGGCGCTCGGCCCGGGCAACGGGGATTCCATGCGTGCGGCGCTCGTCGATGGATCGCTCATCGAGGTGCCGATGGATGGCGCTGCGCTGCGCACGCTGGTGCCAGCGTCGAAGGCGACTGTTTGGTCCCTGGCGGCGATCTCACCGGACGGGCGCGGGGCGGCGTGGGCCACTTCGTCTCCCGATTTGCAGCAGCAGTGTCATCTGCGTGTGTGGTGGGAGGGTGAGAAAGAGGCGCGTGAGCTGACGGCCGAACGTCTCTCCGCCATTGCCCTGCACGCGGGCACGCGTCGCGTGGCGCTCGGGCTGGGGAATGGTCATGTGCGTGTCATTTACGAACGGGATGATCCGCGCGGCGTCGCCGTGCCGCTGCATCAAAGCGCGATCAACTCGCTGGCCTTCAGCCCGGATGGAGAGGCCTTGATCACCGGCTCCACGGATCACACGGCCGCTGTCTGGAAGTCCCGCTCGCTGGTGCCGCTGATGGATCCGATACGTCTGGATGGCGCCGTGGAGCGTGTCGTCTTCAGCGGTGACGGGCGACGCTTTGCCTGCGGCACACAGCAGCAGCTCATCGTGGGCGATCTCGAGGCGCGTGGCCTCATGGGCCAGGCCTTCACCCTGCCGAACATCGGTCGCACATTGACGCTGAACCACGATGGCACTCGCGTGGCCTTTTCCATCGGGAATGGCAGCACCTTCGTGCATGAGATCGCGCCTCCAGCATTGTCTCCCGTGCCGGAGTGGTTCCTCAAGCTGGCGGAGACCTATGTCTCGCGACGCATGACGGCGCAGGGCACGGTGGAGATGCTGGAGCATCCGGGCTTGCAGGCGCTGAAGGAACTCATGCCCGCGGACTCCGGCAATGAGTGGAGCCGCTTTGCAGCGTGGATCTTCACCCACACCGGCCTTCGCACGATGACGCCGTGGTCCTCGCTCACGCTCGATGACTACATGAAGGAAGTGGACAAACGTCCCGCGACCACGCGGAACATCGAGCGACGTCGTTTGCGCACGCTGCTGTATCACGAGCGTGAGATGGGCGGCCAGCCAGCGGAGCCGCCGATGCCGTGAAAATATTTTCATGATGCCTGAATAGCCCGTGGGAGGCCTCGTCACAGGGAGCGGAATCAATCATTCCATTCACCCCATGAAAACACTCCTCTCCGTCCTTGCCGCCGCCGCTGTTCTTGGTGTCGCGGCTCCCACCACCGCCAAGGCCGATCCCTTTTGCCGTGGCGGCAGCCCCACCCGCGTCGTTGGCTACACCTCCTGCGGCACGCCCATCGTCGCCGTCTATCGCGTGGTCGGCTATGACCGCTGTGGCAACCCGATCGGCCAATGGGTGACGCTTCCTCCGCAGGTGCCCAGCCGCGGTTACTCCTCGGGTTACGGCCGCCCCGGCTGCGCCCCCAGCCAGGGTTTTTATAGCCGCCCTCGCAGCGGCATCAGTTTCAGCTTTGGTTTCGGCAGGTAGTAGCGCCGGAATCCGAAGCCTGAAGAACCCACGCGGCCCCGCTCATGCATGGCGGGGCCGTTTTTGTTTGTAGTTCGGGCTTTAGCCCGCTCTGCGGCGTGTCATGTTCGCATTCATGCGCTGGATCATCCGCCTTTTTTTTCTCGCCGCCCTCGTGACGGGCGTGATGTGGTTTCATCACGCCCGCACGCATCGGCCCTCACGCGTCGATGAAGCCACCAAGGCGGGCATCCTGCTGCTCGGCAATGGCTCGGAGCCTGCCACGCTCGATCCCCATCTGGCCACCGGCCAGCCGGAGCACATGATCTTCCACTCCATCTTCGAGGGACTCGTGGCCCCTGGCACGGAGGAACCGGATGCGGATGCGCCCGGCGCGGCGGCTTCCTGGACGCAGGAAAATTTCACCACCTGGACTTTCAAGCTCCAGCCGAACGGCAAGTGGAGCGATGGCACGCCGCTGACAGCGCATGACTTCACCTATGCCTACCAGCGCATCCTCACTGCGAAGCTCGGCGCTGACTACGCGAGCATGCTTTATCCGCTGTTGAATGCCGAGGAGTATCACACCGGCAAAATCAGCGACTTCACGCAGGTGGGCGTGAAGGCACTCGATGATCACACGCTGCGTCTCACGCTCAAAGGCCCCGCGCCGTATCTGCCGAGCATGCTGAAGCATTACTCGTGGTTCCCCGTGCCCAAGCACGTCATCGAGAAGCACGGCACGATGGACCAGCGAAACACCAAATGGACGCGTCCTGGCAACCTCGTGGGCAATGGAGCCTTCAGACTCAAAAGCTGGCGCGTGAATCAAAACATCGAAGTCGAGCCCAACCCGCACTACTGGGATGCCGCCACGGTGAAACTCAACGGCATCGTCTTCGTGCCCATCAACAGCGACACAACGGAGGAACGCGCCTTCCTCGACGGGCAGATCCACGTCACCATGGTGGCCCCGCTTTCGAAGATCCCCGGCTACATTGCCAGCAAGTCTCCGCTGTTTCACGCCGACCCGTTGCTCAGCGTCTATTTCTACCGCTGCAATGTCACGAAGAAGCCCTTCAACGATGTTCGGGTGCGCAAGGCCCTCGCCTTGGCGATTGATCGGGAGAGCATCGTGAAAAACGTGCTGCGGGGAGGTCAGAAACCCGCCACCGGCCTCACGCCGCCAGGAACGGTGAAGGATTATCAAGCGCCCGACATCATGAAGTTCGATCCCGTCGAGGCCCGCCGCCTCCTCGCCGAGGCTGGCTATCCCGATGGCAAAGGTTTTCCCCCCTTCGAGATCCTCATCAACACCAGTGAAGCGCACCGCACGCTCGCCGAGGCCGTGCAGGCGATGTGGAAGACGCATCTCAAGATCCCCGCCGGCGTGCTGAATCAAGACTGGGGCGTGTATCTCGAATCCCAGCGCAGTCTCAAATACGACGTCAGCCGCTCCGGCTGGGTGGGAGACTACCTTGATCCCTCCACCTTCCTCTCCCTCTGGCAGACCGGCGATGGCAACAACAACACCGGCTGGAGCAGCCCGCCGTATGATGCCCTCATCAAGCAAAGCTTCGTTGAAGGTGATCCTGCCAGACGCCTCGCCATCTTAAAGGAAGCGGAGACCGTCATGCTCAATGAAGCGCCCGTTTTGCCGGTGTACTGGTATGTCCACCCGCACCTGATGCGCCCCGAGGTCAAAAACATGCGTCCCTCGCTCTTGGAGCACCGTTGCTACAAGGTGATCGAGTTGAAGCCTTGAGGCGAGGTCGGCAGGCGGTTCTGGCTGGGCTAATTTCTCGCGAATAATTATGGCGTTCGGACTGGCGATGGACTATTTAAGACACGTTAAATACCAAGATCAGGCCCTCCCGCGTCATGCCCTCTCCCAAGAAAGGCTCGAAATCTCCTGCCCGCCGTCCTGCGCGTCCACGCAAGGATGAGGTGCCGCATGTGATCGACTATGAGCCGGAGTCCCCGGTGATCCGCCAGCAGGAGGCGGAGATGGCACGGCGGAAAGGTTACCGGAATGCCCTGTGGCTCATCGTTGCCATCGTCGTGGTCGCCTTGGGCAAGCTGGCGTGGGAAGAGGCTTTTGAGAAGAACTCGCGCTTCCTGCTCAAGGCGCTCGATGTGCAGACCAGCGGCCCGCTATCGGTGCCGAAGCTCGTCAGCGCCACCGCTCTCACGCTCGACACGAACTTGCTCACGCTCAGCCTCAGCGAGGTGCGCAGTCGGTTGGAACGTCTGCCGCAGGTGAAGGGCGTGCACATCCAACGTGACTACAATGGCAGTCTCACCATCAAGGTGGCCCAGCGTTTCCCCGTGGCCTGGCTGGAGTGCGCGAAGCAAAAGTACTACTCGCCGCTCAGCGGCACTGGCTGCCTCATCGATGCCGAGGGCGTGCCGATGCCGTGCGAGGTGGTGACGAAGGAATACCTCGCCCTGCCTGTGATCTGCTTTGATGCCGTGAGCAAGATCGAGCATGGCAAAAGGCTCCCCGATCCGCTGCTGCACACCGCATTGCAGCTCGCGAAGGAGCTCAACTCGCGGGCGCAGACCCCGGCGGAGATCGCCCGGCGCCTCGTCATCCCGAATTCGTGGTCCATCGAGGCCCATTACGCCACAGCGGCCTCCGAGCCGAAGCTCATCACCTTTGGCGTCGATGATGTGGAGATGCAGCTCGAGCGTTACGACCGCCTCATGAAGGAGGTCCGCGCCCGCCAGTGGAAGATCGCCACGCTCAATTTCATCCCGGAGGGCAACACGCCCGCCACCTTCCACGGCACGCCGGACGTCAGCGGTCTCACGCTCGCTGAAAATCGTCCTGCGGCGCCTGTGACCGCCACGCCAACCACCCGTCGATAACCCCACAACTCCCTCTGTCTCTATGGCCAAAAGCACCATCTACGCAGGACTGGAAATCGGAACGCACAAAATCTGCGTCGTCGTCGGCGAAGCGAAAAAGGACGGCGCGATCAAAATCCTCGGCGTGGGCCAGGCTCCCTCCCGAGGCGTGCGCAAAGGCGAGATCGTCGATTTCGAAACCGTGCAAACCTGCCTCAACGACGCCCTCGTGCGTGCCGAGGACCGCAGTGATGTGATGATCCGCAATGTCTTCCTCGGCGTCAGCGGCGCTCACATCCAATCGCTCAACAACCGCGGCTGCCATCGTCTTCCCGAAGACCAGGTGGAGATCACCGAGGACGATGTCGAGGAGGCGAAAGAGATCGCACGCAACGTCAGCATCCCGCAGCAAAACGTCTTCCTGCACAGCGTCACGCGTCAGTACATCGTCGATGGCGTCGAAGGCGTGCGCCAGCCCATCGGCCGCGAGGGCCGCATGCTGGAGGCTGACTACCATATCATCCACGGCGTGCGCGGCCGCATTCAGAATGCCATCCGCTGCGTGCGTGAGATCCCGCTCGAGGTCGAGGATGTCGTCTTCAATCCTGTCGCCGCAGCACAAGTCGTGCTCACACGTGAGGCGAAGACCCAGGGAGCCCTCATGCTCGATTTCGGCGCGGGAACCTGTGACTACGTTTTGTATGACGACGGCATGATCACCGCCTCCGGATGCGTGCCGCTCGGTGGCGATCACATCACGAACGATGTCGCCATGGCACTCGAGATCCCGAACGGCCGAGCGGAGAAGCTCAAAATTGAAGAAGGCAGCACGGATTATCAAGACGTGCCCGAGGATGAGATGCTGAACATCGAGGACGAGACCGGCCTCGTGCTTGGCGAGGTGCCGCGGGCCTTCCTCAACGAGGTCATGTACCTGCGCACGAAGGAGATCATGGAGACCGTGAAGGCCGCGGTGGAGCCTCACCTGCATCGCATCGGCGCTGGGGTGTTTTTGACTGGCGGCGTCAGCTTGATGAAAGGCATCGAAAACGTCGCCAACGAGGTCTTTGGCCGCAAAGTCACCCGTGCAGGTTCCGCGCCTGTGAGCGGCATCTCGTCCACCTTTGAAAATCCGCAGTTCTCCGCCCCCATCGGCCTCATCCGTTACGCGCAGATTCTCGATGCCGAAAAACCTTACCTGTCACCGCTGAAAAGGCTTGGCAGACGCATGCAAGAGCTGCTTTCATCCTTCGCGCTTTGATTTGAGGAGATCACGGCGCAAACCGCATTCGCCCGCAAACCCGCAACAACACCTTTTATGGTCGAATATCAACGCTCTCAGACTCCCGGCATCCCTGCTGAAGGAGCACCCCGCATCTGCATCGTCGGCGTCGGCGGTGCCGGCTCGAACGTCATCGACCGCATCACGCTCGACCGCATCGTCGAGGCCACGCTCGTCTGCATGCACACCGATGTGCGCGTGCTCAGCCATGCCATGGCACCGTCCAAAGTGCAGCTCGGTGTCGAGCTCATGAAAGGCATCGGAGCCGGCGGTGATCCCGATCTCGGCCGTGAGGCCGCGCTCTACTCTCGCGAGCAGATCCGCCAGTCGCTCGATGGTCACGACATCATCTTCATCAGCGCCGGTCTCGGTGGTGGCACCGGCAGCGGTGCCGCGCCTGTCGTCGCGGAGATTGCGAAGAACACCGGCGCTCTCGTCATCGTCGTGGCCACGATGCCCTTCAGCTTTGAAGGTCGTCGCCGCATCGGCCAGGCCGAGGAATCGCTCGAGCTGCTGCAGAAGCGCTGTGATGCGCTCATCCTCTTCGAAAACAACCGCATGGGCGAGCTCATCCTGCCAAAGGATGGCATCCAAAAAGCCTTCACGCAGGCCGATCAGCTCATCGCGCAGTCCTTGCGTGCCGTCTCCACCATCACCGCCACGCCGGGCCTCGTGAAACTCGGCCTCGACGATCTCACCGCCGCGCTGCGCACGGCGAATGGTCGCTGCCTGTTCGGCTTTGGCGAGGCCCGCGGTCAGAATCGCGGAGCTGAAGCCGTCAAAAAGGCGCTCAAGAGCCCGCTCATTGATCAAGGTCGTCTTCTTTACCATACCGAGACGCTTCTCGTGCACGTCGCCGGTGGCGAATCGCTCACGCTCGTCGAAGTCGAGGGCATCATGAAGCAGCTCGGCAAGAACGTGCCGGACCAGACGCACATCCTTTTCGGCCTCGCCATCGATCCAAAGCTCGGTGACTCCGTCGCCGTCACGCTCATCAGCTCGCTCAGCCTCGCTCAACTCAACGCTCATTCCACCGCCGCGCCGCCTGCGGAGATGATGGCACCACGTGCCGAAGCCGCCGCACCTGCTCCTGCGGCCATCGCCGCGCCCGCCCCGGCTCCGAAACGCGAGCCCAAGGCACGCACCGCGCCGCCGCCACTTCCGAAAGCACCTCCAGTCGAGGAAGACTTCCTCTTCAAAACCGAGGAAATCATCCGCGAGGTTCCCGCCCCTGCCCCAGCTCCCGCTCCCGAGCCCCAAGCGGCGGCTGAACCAGCGGCCGAGGCCGAGGAAGCCTTCCTCGATGAAGAGGAGCCGCCGTTTGAAGCCGAGGAGGCCATCAGCACGCCTGTGCACAAGCCCGAGCCGGAGACCGCCCGCGTTCCTGTGCGCACCCCGGTTGCCAAAGAGCTCGCGGAGGGTGTCCGCGAGTCGAAAACCCTCGCCGCCGTCGTTTCCCGCAGCGTCACCCTTCAGACCGAGCCCCCGCCCGTGGCCGAGGACGACATGATCGTCTTTGAAAGCGAGGAACCAGAGGCTCCCGCGCCAGCCCCGGCTCCCGCGCCCATGACAACCATCACACCACGCCGCACCATCGCCATCGAGCAGCCCTCCCTCGGCCTCGCCAGCGAAGAAGACCGCGGTCGCTTTAAAGACACCGAGCCCTCCATCGTCGAAGGCGAGGATCTCGACGTTCCGACTTGGAAGCGCCTCAAGATGAAGCTGCGGAGGTAAGAGGCGGCTTCTTTTGAAGCCACGCTTTCCTTTGTTGGCTAAACCTCTCTGTCTCGGTGCCCTCGGTGGTGGAAAACCGGGTTTACCACCGATGGCACCGAGAAGCACAGAGGCCATGCTGTGCCCCCGATTGCCTTCTTGCCAAAGGGGGCCGCGCCCGTATTCTCGCAGGCCGCGTAACCCCTACCTAACGCACCTCAAAACCCCAATGACCCAGCTCGACCAGCTCAAGCAGCACACCGTCGTCGTCGCCGACACCGGCGATTTCGAGGCGATGAAGGCTTACAAGCCCCAAG
>JBKCXA010000392.1:0-14834 GCA_046316935.1 Prosthecobacter sp. | reverse complement strand
TTCCAGTCCTTTGAGTAAGGCACGTTCGTGCGATCCCCCGTGAGGAAAGCCCAGTTCATGGGCCGCCAATAGTCGAACCACAGGCGCTCGAATTCGAGGACGTGGGTGCGGACGGATTCGTTGGACTTCGGAGTGAGGCCGAGGGCATTCACCAGATGCTCGGCCATCGCACGATGCCCATCCTCCGTTAGCTCATGTCCGACACGTCCGACCTGTCCGACTGGTCCGACGAAGTGCAGCCCCTTCTTCAAAGCGAGCGCTCGAACCGCCTCCGAATACTCTCCGAGCGCCACACTCCGCTCAAACGGCACCGGAGCCACCAGCACCACCCTGCGCCCCTCATCCGCGAACTCCGCGATCAGCTTTTCATACGCCTCGATGAACTGCGGCAGCTTCTCGACGCCATTCAGCGACTCCATCTGCCCAAACTGCGCGATCACCACCGTCGCGCCGACCTCTTTGAGCTGCTGTCGCCAGTCGCGTTGCTGGCGCCAGCTATCGGTGCCGGTTTCGGCCTGGATGCGCTTTTCCGCGGCGGCGCGTTTCGGGTCGAGATTTTCGGTGTGGCCGCCATCGCGCCATTGCTCGAAGACGGTGTCGCCTTCCCAGCCGAAATTGCGCACCTTGATCTTCAGCTCCGGCTTCGAAGCGACGAGTTGCGTATGCAGGTAGCCGTTGAAGCGCGTGCGCTCCATGTTCGAGCCGCCCGTGAGTGCGATGACATCATTCGGCTTCAATTCAAAGGGCTGCGCATGGCAGACCAAGGTCAGGGCGAGGACAGAAAACAGGATTCGGGCAAGTGACATCATGGGGTGCGAAACAAACGCCGCAGCCTGCCGGATATTGAGCGGAATGCACCGTGTTTGAGGTGCAATTCTTCGAAGAGCCGGGGTCGGTGCCCCCGGATACAGCGCGTGCTGTAGCCCGGTCCAGTGGGCCGGGATTTGCGCGGCTTATCACGATGGCATCCTCAGCGTGAAACAAGTCCGCCCTGAAGTGCTCTCGACCGTCAATTCCGCGCCGTGGGCATCGCAGATGGCTTTGCAGATGGCCAGACCGAGACCGACGCCGCCGGTTTTGCGGCTGCGGGAGGTGTCGGTGCGATAAAAACGCTCAAAGACCTGCGGCAGATCCGCTGCCGGGATGCCGGGGCCGGTGTTTTGCACGCGGAGGAAGGCGCGTCCTTCTTCGAGGCCCGTTTCGAGCCGCACTTCACCCCCGCGTTCGTTGTGCTGGATGGCGTTGATGAGCAAATTCGCGGCCACTTGGGCCAGGTGGGCCGCGTTGGCCTCGCAGACGGCTTTTTCGATCTTGGCGTGCAAAACGACACTTTGTGCCTCCGCCATGCCGCGCAGGCTTTCGAGCACTTCAGCGCACAAAACGGCCAAATCACATGTCGAGCGGCTCAAATCGGCTCCGGACTCGATTTGCGCCAGATCGAGCAGAGATTCGATGAGGCCGCTCATGCGCCGTGCGGAGCGCAGCGTGGTGGAAATGGTCTCGCGATACTCCTCGCTTCCGCGTTCACGCTCCAGCGCACTCTGCGCCTCGGCGATAAGCACGCTCACCGGCGTGCGCAGCTCATGCGCCACGTCCGCGCTGAACCTTGCCTGCTGAGTGAAGGCTCGATCGAGGCTCGCAAAGGTCTCGTTCAGCACTTTGGTCAGCCGCGCCAGCTCCGCGCTGTTCGCTCGCGTCTCGATGCGCGTGCTCAATTTGCCCCGGCTGATGCGCTCGGCCGCGCCGATGATCTCCTCCACCGGTCGGATGGCGCGTTTCAAAATCCAAGCATCGACCAGCAATCCCGCCGCGAGCACACCTGCGCCGAGCAAGAGCAACCACCACCCAAGCCGCGCCGCCGATTGCAGCTCGTTCTCCATCGACACCGCTGCCAGGAAGCACTCGCCCGGCGGCGTGATCAGATAGGCTTCACGCATGCCCTCGCGGTTGCGCCGCTGAATCACAAACGGCACCACGCCTGTCACCGGAGGCATCGGCATCGCCGCGGGCATCTTCGCGGAATGTCCGAGCATCTGTCCGCTGCGGCTCCACACCCCAAACTCGATGCCGCGCGCCGCAAATGACTCCGCCACGTCCTTCGGCAGCGCATACGATTCCGGCGGAGCCGAACGCGGCCCCGGCGGATTTCCCTCCCGCGCATTTTGAAAGTGCAGCGACCGATGCAAAACCGACAGCGGCTCATCCAAAGCGAGATCCAGTCTCGCCAGTTCCCCATCCCAATGCAGACGGTGAGCCGTGATCCCAAACGCCGCGAGCACGCACGCGAGCAGCAGCCCGTGCCAGAGCAGGATGCGAGTCCGCAATGACGAATGGCCGGAGCGCTCACGCACCGGCTCTGCATTCGTCATTCTGAATTCGTCATTCGTCATTGGATACAATAGCCTTGCCCGCGCCGGGTCTGGATGAACTCCGCGCCGAGTTTTTTGCGCACGAGCGACACACGCACATCGAGCAGATTCGAGAGCGAGTCCTCGTTTTCATCAAAGAGGTGCTCATAGAGCTCCGTGCGGCTCACCATCTTGCCGCGACGCAGCGCGAGGTATTCCACCAGCGCATACTCACGTGCCGTGAGCACCACCGGTGCTCCGCCAAGCGTGACAAACTTCCCCCAAGTATCGACCACCACCTCGCCGATCACGATTTGATCCCGCGCCTGCCCGGCACTGCGGCGGATGAGCGCCCGCAGGCGTGCCCGCAGCTCGTTGATGTCGAAAGGCTTCGCCAGGTAGTCGTCCGCGCCGTGGTTCAGGCCTTCGATGCGATGGTTCACCGCGCTTTTTGCGGTCAACATGAGTACGGGCGTCTGCTTTTTCGCCCGCAGCGCCTTAAGTACCTCCAGCCCGTTCATCACCGGCAGCATCCAGTCGAGCACGATGGCGTCGTAATCGCACTCCAGCGCCTTAAAGCGTCCATCCTCGCCATCCTCCGCTGTATCGACGGCATAGCCATCCTCCCGCAGCGCCCGCGTGAGCGCGCGGAGCAGATCAGGCTCGTCCTCGACGATCAGCAGGCGCATGGCGGCAAGTAAAGCACAGAACCTTTCGTGAAGATGACGAAATATGCGCTGGAAATTTGCTCGGCAATCGGGTCGAGAGAGCGTCGAGCCGATCATCGGCAGCAGAATGAAGACAACAGAATGCTTTTATTCTGCTGCCTTCAATCTGCTGCCAATAGTCACAAACTGAGATGACGAGTGGTCAGGAAGTCTTCTGCATCTGAAGCTTTGAATCGCTTTAACGCTGTCATCTTGACGAAAGGTTCCTTTGGCAGGCTGGCGGTGATGAAAGCCCTTCTTTTTCTCGCTCTCGCCACTGCCTTGTCCGCGCAAACGGCCGACACAATCTACCACCACGCCAAAATCGTCACCGTGGACGGCGCGTTTCGCGTGGTGAGCGGCCTCGCGGTGAAAGGTGACCGCATTCTCGCGGCCGATGACATCGCGAAGCTCAAACCGCTCGCCGGGCCGCAGACGAAGCTCGTCGATCTGAAAGGCCGCACCGTCATTCCGGGGCTGATCGACAATCATCTGCACTTTCTGCGTGATGCCCTGCGCTGGAAGCAGCAGACTCGCATTGATGGCATCACCAGTCGCGCAAAGGCGCTCGAGATCATCGCGGCGAAGGCCAAAACCTCGCCGGAGGGCCAGTGGGTCTTTGTGCTCGGCGGATGGAGCGAGGACCAATTCGCCGACCAGCCCGGCGGTTTCACGAAAACGGAGCTGGACGCCGCCGCGCCGAAAAATCCCGTCTTGATCCAAAAGAGCTACATGGCTGCCTACACGAACACTTTGGCCGATGCAGCTCTCGGAGGCTCGTCCGGCCCAAACAGTGGCGGGATGCGCAAGGGCAAAGGAAAGGGCAAAAGCGGCGGCGGCATGGGTGGAGGCGATTCCGGCGCTCGTGGCGTCATCAACAGTGCTCTCGATCGCTTTTTGCCCGAGCCATCGGAAAACGAGGCACTGCAAAACATCCGCGATTTCAGCAGCGTGCTCAATTCACTCGGCCTGACGACCGTTTACGATGTAGGTCGCGATACCGACGGCCCCATCGAGCTTTGCGCCAAGCTCGCGACACAGAATCAGGCCACGCTGCGCGTCTTTCACACGCTCCGCTACAGCGCGAACGATCCCGCGCAGGCCGATGAGGCCGTGGCGCTCATCCAGCGCTCGAAGCCGCTGCAAACCGACGCGTGGAGCGGCCTCGTCGGCATCGGCGAACATACCTACGGCCCGATTCACGACAGCACCATGCGTCTCACGCGCTACAGCGCCGAGGACCTCGCGCCCTTTGAAAAGATCGCCGCCGCAGCGGCTGCGGGTGGCTGGCACATTCATGACCACGCCATGCAGGACAGCACCATCACCGCCTACATGGATGTGTTTGAACGCGTGGCCGCCCAAGGCAGCGTCGCGCGATGGACGCTCGCCCATTGCGACACGATCACGCCTTCCAGCATCGCCCGTGCAAAGCAGCTCGGCCTCACGCTCGCCATTCACAACAAAACCGCGAAGCCCGCAGGCCGCGATGGCGACTCACCGCCGCTCAAGGCCATTCAAGACAGCGGCATCGTGTGGGGCCTTGGCAGCGATGGCGGAGTCGTGGCACCGATCAATCCCTTCACCACGCTCTGGTGGGCCACCACCGGCAAGATTTTCCCTGACCGCGTGGCCATTCAGCAGCCCGTGACACGCGAGCAGGCTCTCATCGCCCACACCCGAGCCAACGCGTATCTGCTCTTCAAAGAGAAAGACCTCGGCAGCCTCGAACCCGGCAAGCTCGCCGATTTCCTCGTGCTCGACCGCGACTACCTCACCGTGAACGCCGATGAGATCAAAGATATCCGCCCGGTGATGACCGTGGTGGGTGGGAAGGTTGTTTTTGAGCAGTGAGCCTTCGGCAAGTCGATGCCCGCCCTGGGCAGGATGATTCGTGTGAAGTCACAGCGTGCCAGCGGCTTTCACGTCGAGGTAGCGGTTGGCCAGCGCCACGGGGAGCATTTGAGCGGGTTCATCGACGGTGAGCACGCGATTGGCGCGGAGGCCTTCGAGCAGAAGGCGGCGTTCCGTGAAATAATTCGTCATGGCGCCAAACTCGAGGGCATCGGCGAGGTTTTGCACCGGCTGTGAAGCATGGGCGTCCAGCTCAGCCTCACGCAGCGTGGCGACGAGCACCAGATGGCGTTTTTGCATCAAATGGACAGCGGTGGCGAGGTTGGAGCTGTCCTCGCTGCGCAGGTTGGTGAGCAGGATGACGAGGGCGCGGCGCTTCTGGCGGGCCATCACCTGCTCTGCGGCCTCGATGAAATCGCTCGGCTCGCTGGTTGCGGCGTAGTCGTAGAGGTGGTTGAGCAGCTTCGGCATGCTGTGCGCCCCTTTGACGGGCGGCAGCCACTTCCGGGTGCCGCCAAAGCCGCACACGCCGATCTCATCGCCCTGCCGCAGGGCGATGAAGGAGATGAGCAGCATGGCATTCAGGCAGTGGTCAAACTGGCTGAGCGTGCCGTCGAGCGCCCGCATGCGGCGGCCGCAGTCCGGCACGAGCAGCACGGTTTGATTACGCACCTCGTCGAAATCTCGGCTGATGAGGCTGAGGCGGCGGCTGGTGGCCTTCCAGTCCACCTTGGAAAGCACGTCGCCATCCTGATAGTCGCGCAACTGATGGAAATCGAGCGAGGCCCCGATGCGGCGGCGGCGAATGATGCCCATCTGCTCGACGCGATTGGCCATCGCCAGCAAGGCGAAGCGCACGACGGGCTCATAATTGGGATAGGCGCGGGTCTGCTGGGGCTCGCCAATGAGGTAGAGCCGCTTCCAGAGGCCGAGCATTGAGGCCGCAAGGACATGCACCGGCGTGAACGTGTGCTGGCCGCGCTCCACAAACACAGCCTCGTAGCTCACCGCGGCAAATTGACCGGGCGCGATGGCGACCGAGTGCGGCAGCCCCGGGGCCGTGGCGGCGGTGGGAATGCCGTCAAAGACCTCGATCGAAAGTTTTCGGCGCAGCCCGTGCGACAGCGTGAGCGTGACCTGTGAGGGCACGCCGAGGGCAAATCGTCCCGGCAGGGATCTCTCCGCCTTCAGCAGGCTTTTTCGTGGCAAAGAGAACGCATCCACGATCATGACCATCAGCAGCAGGCCGCCGCCGATCTGCCAAAGGAGGGCAAACTGGTCCCAGACACACGCAGCCAGTGCCAGCCCGAGGAGAACGGTCAGAAGTTTGAGAAGGGCGGGCGTGGGGCGCATGCGCGAAAGTGCGGCGGTTATAGCGGATGGCGGACAAATCGCAGCAACTTTCGCAGCCGGTTTCGGCGTGTCCTGCTGAATATCCGCGCCCGCCACAGCGCTTGACCGTTTCAGCGCCCGCCGGTAAGCCTCAACCTGACTCATGGAACTGCGACACCTCCGATACTTCCAAGCCGTGGCCGAGGAGCTGAGCTTCTCCCGCGCGGCGAGGCGCTTGCGCATCGCCCAGCCGGCCCTGAGCCGGGCGGTGCAGGAGATGGAGCGGGAGCTGGGCACGCCGCTCATTGATCGCGAGCGTCGTGCACCGCGCCTCACCCCTGCCGGTGAGGTGCTGCTACGAGAGACCGGCCTGCTGCTGCAACGCTTTGATGAGGCGCTCCAGCGGGTGAAACGCACCGCGAAGGGTGAGGAGGGCGAGCTGCGCCTCGGCTACATCGGCCCGCCGACGCGTTCGTTTCTAGCCCGGCTGCTCAAAGAATATGCGCGACGCTTTCCGCGCGTGAATGTCATCCTTGAGGAACGCACGCCGGAACGCGTGTGGGAAATGGTCTCCAAAGGCAAACTCTCCGTCGGACTCACCCGTCCCGTCTTGGCCCATGACGAACTGGGACTGCAATCGCTGCTCCTGCGCGAGGAGAGGTTCTGCGCCGCGGTGCCCAAGGATCATCCGTGGGCGAAGCTGGCCTCGATTCCCTGGAAAAAACTCGCCGATGAGCCGCTGGTGATCCTCGCACGGCGTGAGGGTGCCAGCTCGCACGATGCCATCCTCGCCTCCTGCGCCGCGGCGGGCTTTGAGCCACGACTCACGCACACGCCGAGCCTGATCGGGACGATTTTGCAATATGTCGAGGCCGGCTCCGGCATCGGCGTGGTGCCCGAAAGCACCGTGAGCAAGAACACCGCCCTCGTGCCGCTGAAGCCCCACAGCACCATCCCGCTCATCATGGTCTGGGCCAAAGAAGGCGATGATCCCGCCGTGGCCGCTTTCCGCGATCTGATGCGCGAGTGGCTGAAGGATGGAACGCTGTGGCGGTAGGTTTGAATCCCCGGTCCCTCCTCACATCCGCTCCGTCGTCTGGATGCCCAGAAGGCCGAGGCCGGTCTTCAGCACGCGGCTGGTGGCTTCGCAGAGCGTGAGGCGGGTGTTGCGGGCGGTGCCTTCGGCGCGGAGGACGTGGCAGGCTTCGTAAAAGCTGTGGTAGGTGTCCGCGAGCTCGTAGAGGTAGTTCGCGAGCAAGTTCGGGCGATGGTCGTCGAGGATGTCGTGTGCGTTTTCGGCGAACTGGGCCAGTTTCATCGCCAAGGCACGCTCAGCGGGCTCGGTGATGGTAAGATCGCCGGTGAGCGTCACGGCACCATCGAGCTTGCGGAAGATGCTGCGGGTGCGGACGTAGGCATTGAGCAGGTAAGGCGCGGTGTTGCCTTGCAGGCTGAGCATCTTGTCCCAACTGAATTTGTAGTCGGTGAGGCGGTTCTGGCTGAGCTCGGCGTATTTCACGGCTCCAGAGCCGATGATGCGTGCGATGGCGTCAGCTTCTTCATCGGTCAGGAACTTTGCAGGCCGTCCTTCCAATGCGTTGCCGAATGTGATGTTTGTGTCGTTGTTTTCGACTTTGTCCTTCACGTGGTCTCTCGCACGTTCGATGGCCTCGTCGATGACCTCGAGCAGGCCCACGGTCTCGCCGCTGCGGGTTTTGAACATCTTGCAGTCCGGCCCCAAGATGCTGCCGAAGGCGATGTGCGTCATTTTCGTGCTCACGCCGCGACGCTGCGCGGCGGCGAAGACCTGACGGAAGTGAAGCTGCTGCGGCGCTCCGACGACATACCAGATTTCGTCGGCTTTCCATTCCTTCACGCGGTAGTCGATCGTGGCGAGATCGGTGGTGGCGTAGAGGAAGCCGCCATCGCCTTTGCGGATGATGCACGGCGCGGCCTTCCATTCGTCCTTCTCTTTGATGAGGAATGGATCGGCCTCCGGCTTCACACTGCCATCGCTGAACACGACCGTCGCGCCATCGCTGATCGTGGCGATGCCCTTTTCGAGCATGTCGGCCACCAACGGGGCCAAAGCATCGTTGTAGAAGCTCTCGCCGAGGTAGTGGTCGAATTGGATGTCGAGTGTCGAATACACCTTTTCGAGCTGCTCGAGCGTGAGGCGCACGCATTCCTTCCAGATGGCGAGGTTTTCGGCGTCGCCTTGCTGGAGCTTCACGAGTTCGCCTTTGCAGGTCTCCAAAACGCTCTCATCGGCCTTCGCGGCGGCGTTGATGGCTTTGTAAACGCTGACGAGTTCGTGAATCGGGTCTGCTTTGAGCTTCGCCTGATCGAGCTGCGTCTTCCAGCCGTGGATGATCATGCCGAACTGCGTGCCCCAGTCGCCGACGTGGTTGTCAGTGATGACCTTGTGGCCGATGAAGCGTGCCACGCGGGCCAGCGAGTCGCCGATGAAGGTGCTCCTGATATGGCCGACATGCATCGGCTTGGCGATGTTCGGCGCGGAGAAATCGACAACGATGGTCTTCGGCTGCGCCACGGCTGGAACGCCCACTTTTTCATCGGAGACGATCACCGCGAGCCGTTGGGCCAACGCAGCGGCGCTGAGCGTGAAGTTGAGGAAGCCGGGGCCGTCGATGCTGGTCTTTTCGCACAGGTCGGCGACGTCCAGCTTGTCCACGATCTGCTGTGCGAGGGCACGCGGGTTCGATTTGAGCTGCTTCGCCAAAACCATCGCCGCGTTGCTCTGGTAGTCGCCGTAGCGCGTGTCGGACGCGATGACGACATTGGGCGTGAAGCCTTCAGGCAATTCAATGCCCGCCGCGGTGAAAGCGGCTTGCAGACGGGACGTGAGGACGGCGCGGAACATGGGGCGCGGAGTTTGAATGACGAATGCGGATTGTCGAATGCGGAAATTGGCATTGAAGGGCGTCGTGGCATCCGCTTTCATTCACCCTTCTCGTCATGAAACACCTTCTCACTGCACTGTTCCTCTCCTCCACGCTGCTCTCTGCCGCCGACTCCGCCGGGCTCCAGCTTTACAGCCTGCGCAGCCAGTTCACCCTGCGCGGCGTGCCGTGGACACTCGACCGGGTGAAGGAGATGGGCATCAAGGAGGTGGAGCTGGCCGGCACCTACAATCTCAGCGCCGCCGATTTCAAAGCAGAGCTCGACAAGCGCGGCCTCATCCCCGTGAGCAGCCACTTCCCCTACGCCCGCTACAAGAACGATCTCGACAACGTGGTGAAGGAGGCGAAGACGCTCGGGCTCAAATTTGCAGGCTGCGCCTGGATTGATCACAAGGATGCCTTTGACGAGGCGGAGTGCCGCGATGCCATCGCCACCTTCAACCGCGCTGGCGAGGCGCTGGCCAAGGAAGGCATCACGATGTTCTACCACCTTCACGGCTTCGAATTCGAAAAGCATGGCGAGGGCACGCTGGCGGATCTTTTCCTTGCCGAGACGAAGCCGGAGTTTGTCTCCGTGCAGATGGACGTGCTGTGGGTGGTCTTCCCCGGCCAGGACCCGGTGCAGCTCTTGGAAAAATATGCGGGCCGCTGGAAGCTGATGCACCTCAAGGACCTCAAAAAGGGAGTCGCCACCGGCTCGCTCAGCGGAAAGACGGATGTGGCCAATGATGTCACCCTCGGCACCGGGCAGATGAACTGGTCCGCCATCCTCGCGGCGGCGCGGAAGGTGGGTGTGAAGCATTATTTCATCGAGGACGAGTCCCCGACGTCCATGGAGCAGATCCCGCAGAGCCTCGTCTTCCTGCGCTCGAACGGCTTTGAATGATGGCGCCAGGTTCCACCAGAGCTTTTGAGCTGCCGGCAAGCCTGCCCGTGATGCTGCTGGAGCATCTGTATCTGCTGCCCGGCGGCGTGCAGCCGTTGTTCATTTTTGAAGAGCGCTACCGCCTCATGCTGGATCATGCGCTGCGCACTGACCGCTTGTTTGCCATCGGCGAACGGAAGCGGGATGGCACGATCCGCCCCGTGCTCACCGCCGGTCTCATCACCAGCTCCGTGCGGGCGGCGGACGGCACCTCGCAGCTCGTGCTACAGGGAGTCCACCGCATGCGCATCACCGGCTGGCTACAGGAGGAGCCCTTCCTCATCGCCGCCGTCGAGCCATTTCAAACCGATCGCGAACCGGCGCACGAGATCAAACGGCTCGCCAGCGAGGTGGAAGAGATCGTGGAGCAATTCACCGCGCCGGAGATCGCGGGGAATCTCACGCTGCTCCGGCAGCTTTTGCGGACCAAAAATGATGCAGCCTTCACCTGCGACCTCATCGCGTCGCTGGCGGTGCGCCGGCGGCCCGCCTCGCGTGCCATCCTGGAGGAGCGCCGCCTGGTGCGGCGGTTGGAGATCCTGCTCGGCGAGTTGCGGCGTGACATGGCCTGACTTCCAGCATGGATTTGCGATAGCCTTTCACGGGCGGACCGTATGTCTCTGCCCTTCCAAGCCATCTCCATCATGCAATCACGCCGCCATTTCATCCGTCAGTCCGCCGCCACGCTCTTCGCCGCTCCCTGGGTCACCACCGGGATGATGGCCGCCTCCCCGAATGGCAAGCTGCGCCACGCAGCCTTCGGAGCCAGCGGCATGAGCTGGGCGGACATGACGAGCCTGTCGAATCATCCCAACTGGGAGCTCGTGGCCGTCTGCGATGTGGACACCCGCAACTTCAAAAGAGCGCAGGAGAAGTGGCCGAACATCAAAGTGTATCAGGACTGGCGTGAGCTGCTCGAAAAGGAATCCGCGAACATCGACAGCGTGAACGTCTCCACGCCTGACCACATGCACGGCAGCATCGGTCTGGCCGCCATCGCCAATGGCAAACATGTGTACGGCCAGAAACCCCTCGCCCACAACCTGTGGGAATGCCGTCAGATGGTGGAGCGTGCCAAGGCGAAGGGCGTGATGACCCAGATGGGAATTCAAATCTCCTCCGACTTCTCCGAGCGGCTCGCCGTCGAGCTCATCCAGATGGGTGCCATCGGCAAGGTGAAGGAGGCGCACACCTTCTCGAACAAGAAATGGGGTGATATGGAAGTGCGCCCGCAAACCAGCGATCCGATTCCGGCTGAGCTTGATTGGGACAAGTGGCTCGGCGTGGCCTCCGAGCGTAGCTACATCAAGGGCTACGACCATCCGAGCAACTGGCGCAAGCGTCGTGACTTCGGCACCGGCACCCTCGGTGACATGGGCTGCCACATGTTCAGTGGCTGGTTCCGCTCGCTCGCCCTCGCCGCACCGACCTCCGTCGTCTCACGCGGTCCGCGTCCCAACAAGGACAACTGGGCCATCAACGCCATCGTCGAATATACTTTCCTCGGCACCAAGTTCACCGCCGGAGAGAGCATCAAGGTCACCTGGACCGATGGCGAGGCCCGCCCGCCGGCCGAGGTCATGGCGCTGGCCGGTGACATGAAAAAATTCCCCGGCCAGGGCACCATCTACCTCGGCACCGATGGCGTGCTGCTGCACCCGCATGGCTCCACGCCGATGCTCTACCCGCGTGACAAGTTCACCGGCTACAAATACCCCAAGCTCGAGCCGCGGAACCACTGGTTCGACTTCATCGATTGCTGCCTGAAGGGCGACAAGCAGCCCAGCGCCAACTTCGACTATGCGGGCCCGCTCACCGAGGCCGTCCTGCTCGGCTGCCTCGCGAGCGATTTCCCCGGAGAAACCCTCACCTGGGATGCGCCCGCCCTCAAGATCCCCAACAACGCCACCGCCGACAAGATGGTGCGCCGCGACTATCGCAAAGGCTGGGAGCTTGTTTGAGCCTCGAAAACCTCTCCGACACGAAAAAGGCCCTGAGTCGCCCTCAGGGCCTTTTTTCATGCAGACGTGTCACGAGCCTTCCCAGACCTTGATGTGATCGATCTGGCAGGTGCCGAAATCGACCGCCTTGAAGTCGATCTGCGCGTGACCGGTCATGTCGATGTTCGCGCTTTCGAAGAGATGCTTCACGCCGTCGATTTGGAGCAGCAGCGTGCCTTTTTTCAGCTCGATGACCACGTCATGCCACTCATTGAGCGCGAAGAGCGGTTTCTCGACTGGCAGCTTCTCCACATCCTTCTTGATCGTCAGCGTCGTCGCTTTTTCGGCAAAGCTGATCGTGTGAATGTGGTGGCCCACATCGAGCAACGGAAATCCCTTCTGGTAGGCCTTCGCGTCGTAACGCACGCGCATCGAGCACACGAAATTCTCCGGCACCTTCCGGAGCCAGATCACCGGTTTCAGCCCCGCGTGCGAGGGATCATCACTGGCCTTCTTTTTCTCCTGAAACTCCTTCGAGGACTCGCTGCCGTGCAAAACACCGTCCTTAACCGCCCAAGTCGTGTTTTGACGCACCTCCCAAAACTCCGTGTTGATCGTCCCGGCATCAAACGTGTCCGCATAGACCAGTTTCAGGCTTTTGAAGAGCTGCGGCTGGTAGTCAGCATCAGCGGCGTTCAGCACGGAGGAAAGAAGAAGCAGAGAGGTGATGAGGAAGGGTTTCATGCGCCTCTGAACGCCGCGCATGCCCAAAGCTATCCGCAACTTCCTCGAACACTTTGACGCTCTCGTTTGTCTAGTGTCCGCATCATGACAGCACATCAGCAGGACCGGGGCGTATCGAAGGGGCGTGTGTTTATTGGCTGGTTCCTCCTCCTCATCGGCTCTTCGGGGCTGCTGGAAAGTCTGGCGCAGGCCCAAGCCGTGCCTGAGACCGTCTTCTTCGATGTCCCGGCCAATTTGGTGACGCAGCCCGCGCCTGCCCCGACCGCGCAACTTGCCGCCCGGCCCGGCTATCCGCCCGATGCGGATCGTTTGACACTGATCGCGCTGCTTTATCGACCGGATGTTCTCGTGCATGGCCCCGGTCCGTATCCCACGGTCATCGTCCTGCATGGTTCCGGCGGCATGTGGTCGAGCGACACCATCGCAAACGGCGCAAAGACCGCCCTGCGTCGTTGGGGCGAGCGGCTCGCAGCACGCGGCATGCTTTGCCTCATGCCGGACAGCTTCAATCCGCGCGGCATTGCCGGGAGCTTCTCGAATCGCCGCCCGCATCACGATAGCGCCATCAATGACGCCGTTTGCTCACCGAATTACGAACGCCCAAAAGATGTCGTGGCCGCACTGAGCTATCTCAAAGACTTGCCGGAGGTGGATCGTGAGCACATCGGCCTCCTCGGATTCTCCCACGGATCGCAAACTGGTCTGAATGCCGTGCTCGATGTCTCGGTGGACCGTGTGAATTACACCGTGGACTATGTGAACGCGCAAAACAACACCGTGCCCCTCGCCGTGCCATCGCCGGTGCGCATCCCAGACTCGCTGCCGTTTCCCACAGTGGGCATCTTTTACTACCCGGGCTGCGGTCACTTCGGCTACCACGGCTCGCCCAGCAGCACCGCCGCTGGTCGCTACATGCCGGATCGTCGCATGCAGGTCATCATGCATCATGGCACGGAGGATTCGCTGCTCGGCGTCACGGACCCGGATGCCAGCCCGCTCACTGGATCGCTCTTTCCGCTGAAGTTTACCCTCGCCTCCGCCTCGCAAGCCGCCGCGCAGGGCATCGCAAATCCCTTCGTGCGTCATTACCTCTTCGCGCATGTAAATCACTCCTTTGACGAGACCACCATCGAGGCCCAGGGAAACTGGAACACGCCGCTGGAAAGTGTGGATGAAAAGGCCAACCGGCTCGCGCGGGATGAAACGCTGAAGTGGCTCGAGTTCCGCCTTCGCAGGCACGAACTCGTGCCCGAGCCCGATCCCAACCTGCCGGGTGCTCTTCGCGTTCGATGGACGGGCCGTGAGCAACTGCGCTACGTTCACCTGACGAGCACCGATCTCGTGCAGTGGACTCCATCGGGTGGTGATGTCATCGGACAAGGCCTCACGATTACGCAACCCGTCATCCTGCCGGTGGAGCAGCGCAGTTTTCATCGCCTGCAAATCGAGCCCGTGCCCGCTCCCGCGAGCGCTCCCGCCAACACGGGCTTCTTCCTGTCCTACGGCGATTTCAGCTACTGAGCTGTGACATCGGCGCCACTAAAGGTGAGAAACTGGTGGACAAGGCTGCTGCTATCCGCTTCCAAGCCAGCGCACCTCACTTCTCACTCTCATGGCTGACTCCTACACTGAAATCACCCGCGAAGGCTGGCTTAGCCGCATCGGCGGCTCCATCAAAGGCATTGTGTTTGGCTTCATCGCCATTCCTGTGTGCGTCATCCTGCTCTGGTGGAATGAAGGCCGCGCCGTCACCACCGCCAACAGCCTCAAGGAAGGTGCCGCCGCTGTCGTCGCCGTCTCGGCTGACAAGGTGGATGCCGCCAACGATAAAAAACTCGTGCATGTCACCGGCGAGGCCAAGACGGACGCCGAGATCGAGGACCCGGACTTTGGGCTTTCCGTCCCCGCTTTGAAGCTCCTCCGCAACGTGGAGATCTACCAGTGGGTGGAGAACAAGAAGGTCGAGAAGAAGGAGAACACCGGCGGCAGCGAGGAAACCAAGACCACCTACACCTATGAACAGAAGTGGGTGGACAGCCCGGTGCGCTCCGCGGACTTCA
>JBKCXA010000391.1:0-4174 GCA_046316935.1 Prosthecobacter sp. | reverse complement strand
GCGCAAAGCTGAACTCGAGGCGGTTCATGTCGTCGGTGTTCACCGGCAGGTCGTTGTAAAGGGCGAGCGCAGCGCAGTAGTCGGCATTCGCCAAGCAGCCGGCCAGGAAGCCTTCGGCGCTGTCGGTCTGCCAGAAGCGGTTGAGCGCCTCTTTCATCGGATTCATCTGGATGCGCTGGCGGATGGAGGCGAGCGGCCAGGGCTTGTATTCCTTCGAGCAAACGAGCAGCATATCGACAGACTGCGTGGCCCAAACTTCCACATTCGGGAAATCGGAGTGCAGCGTGGCGATGACGGTGCTGATGGTCTCCGGCTCGACCTCGTAGCCTTGCAGCCACTGGCAGAAGATGCCGTCGTCGCTGAGGCGCTGGCTGGCATTTTCGTAGAATTCGCGGGTGTAGAGATTGGCCACACCAGCACGGCAGGGATTCGAGGGCTCGGAGACGATGAGGTCGTAGTTTTCGCCCTTCGTGAGGAGGAATTCGCGGGCGTCACCGGTGATGTTGTTCACGCGGGGATGCTTCATGGCGTTGCGGGTGACCGGTTCGAAGTATTGCGCGACTTTGCGGATCTCCTCTTCGAGTTCCAAAGTATCCACGCGTTGCATGCCGGGCACATCGGCGAGCCAGCCGGAGGTGGTGCCGGTGCCGAGACCGACGACGCAGGCATTGCGCGGGTTCGGATGCAGGATGGCGCCGACGATGCCAAGCATGACCTGCGTGCCCGCATCGCTCACAGCGGAGCCGTCGCTCTTGCCGTTGGTCAAAAACGAATACTGCGTGCCACCAAGCACGGCGACGGTCGTTTCGCGGCCATCGTAGGCGGCGACGATGTTGCGACGTGCATCGCGTTTCCAGGTTTCGAGGCCGAGAGCCGTGGTGACATCATCTTTGACGCGTCCGTAGCCGATCGGCGAGTGCTGCCACACCGCCGTGGGACCTTGAGCGATCAACGCAAAGGCCACGCAGGCGGCAAGTCCGGCGGTGGCGAGCTTGCTTTGGCTCAAGAGGGTCCAAACAGGCTGCGACGAGGCTTTGCGGCCACCGCTTTGAATCCACAGCGAGGCGGCGGACATCATCGCGATGAGCAGACCGATGACGAGCCAGCAGTTCACGAGGCCCATGAGCGGCACGAGCACGAAGCCGCCGAGCAAGGAGCCGGAGATCGAGCCGAAGGTGTTCCAAAGGTAGGCACGGCCGAGCTGGCGGCCGACACCTGCATTGCCACGACCGAGCAACGAAACGAGTAGCGGGAACTGGATGCCGCTGAGCAGCGAGGGCAGGAAGGCGAGCAAGCCCATCACAACGGCCCAGCCACCCGCCATCTCGATGAGGCCGAGGCCGCGGAGGCTGTTGTTCAGCACGAGGGCGAGATGCGCAATGCGGTCGCCCAGCGCCCAGGGCAGCAGCACGGCAAAGGCTTGCAAGGCAGAGACCAGCGTGAAGCCCGCGATGCTTGGCTCGGCCTTTTTCAAGATGAGCGAGTAAAGCAATCCACCGAGTCCCATGCCCGCGAGCACGACGCAGAGCACTAGTCCGAAGCCATACACCGAACCGCCAAGCAGCGGCGATGACATGCGATACCACACCAACTCGACGACGAAGAAGGTGAAACCGCTGACGAAGGCCGCAGCGAGCACGAAGGGGGCAGGAGCCTTCGCAGCAACGACGTCTTCCTCGACTTCGACGGCCGCTTTGACCTCACGCGGCTCTTTTTCCTGCTTCATCGAGATCACACCGGCCACGAGGGCGATGACGAGATTTGCCAGCACGGCAATGATGAGCGTGCTGCGATTGCCAACGCTCGGCAGCAGCCAGAAAGTGCTCAGCAAGGCTCCGCTAACTGCTCCGGCGATGTTGATGCCGTAAAAGAACGCAGTGATCGAGCGTCGCGGATCGTCGTCACGCTGGGCGAATTTCATCGCCGCAGGCAGCGTGCCGCCCATGAGGAAGCAGGGCAGGCCGAGGACGAGCGCCGTCATGAGAAGTTGCAGGCAGGTGGCAGCGCCGAGGCCCATCCCAGCCGTTCCGCCGGTCTTCAGATAGAGGTTTCTCGCCAGTCCAAGCATCAGCGGCGAGGCCATCGCGGCCAGCGCGATGCCGATTTCGAGCCGGGCATAGAAGCGGAACGGGCGGCCGACCTTTTCCACCCAGCCGCCGAAAAGCTTCCCGCCGAATCCCAGGCCCGCCATGAACACCGCCACGACCGCCGCCGCTGCTGGAGCCGCACCGCCGAAGACCAGACGGAACTCGCGGAGCCACACCGTTTGGTAAACCAGCGAGCAGAAGCCCGAGAGCAGCAGAATGGCCGCGAGGGCTGCCTGAGTGGCTTTCACGGAGGTGGCGGGGGAGGGCTGAGAGGTCATGGAAGGCTAAAATTTAATTTAATTTGATAATTTCCATATCAAATAGACTGAGTGCAAGGAATTTCTCAAAATTATCCCGATATAGGCCTAACCCCCGAGGGGCTTCACACGCTTCCGAATTCGATTCCGAGCACCCGAAGCCCAAAAACCTGCTTTTCGCCCTCTTGTCTTTTCGTTAACCCACCCCCTCTCATGAAAACCAACGCCCTGCTCCTCCTCACCCTCCTTCTCTTCTCGGTGAACGCCCTCGCCGGCAAATCCGGCTGGGAGGATAACTATGACAAAGCCCTCGCCGAAGCCAAGGAGACGAACAAGCTCGTCCTGCTGGACTTCACCGGTTCGGACTGGTGTGGCTGGTGCATGAAGCTGGATGAGGAGGTCTTTTCGAAATCAGACTTCAAAAAGTATGCCAAAGCCAATCTCGTCCTCGTCGAGCTGGACTATCCACGCGGCAAAAGCCAGACCAAGAAGCTCAAGGAGCAAAACGCCGCGCTGAAGAGCAAGTTTGGCATCAGCGGCTACCCGACCCTCATCGTCGTCGATGCCGAGGGCAAGGAGCAGGCCCGCTGGGGCGGCTATTCGAAGACCTTCCTGGATGAGCTGAAGGACAAGGTCGGCTCCATCAAGAAGCAGTAGTCCCCTGCCCTCAACGCGAAGCGTCCTCGGGATTCCAGGATTCCATCGCGAGGCTGGCCGCGCCAAGCGCGCCGGCCTCGCGCCCAAGCTTGGTCGGACGAAGCAGGAGAGGGGAATGTTTCAAGGCAGGAACGCACTCCAAACTCCGGGCCATCACGGCCTCGCAAAAACGCTCTCCCAAGGCCGTGAGCGGCCCGTGAAGGAAAAAGACACGGGCATCGATCATCAACTGCACCATGCCCAGCACGCGGGCGTAGTCCGTGACCACAGCCTGCCATGCTTTGTTTGCCTCGATGGACAGAAGGCTGAAGGCCTCGCGGAGATCCTCCGGGACACTTGCCTCGCTCCCGGACAGGTCTTTCCACACGCGGACAGCAGAAAGGGCTTCATGCACCTGCCTGTCTCCGCCTTCCAAAGGCCACGGCAGCATGCCGATCTCTCCCACGGCATGATGTGATCCTGACAGCAGGCGCCCGTCTTTGACCACACCAAGCCCAAAACCAAGGCGGGCACGCACGATGGCGAAATCCTTCTCGTCACGCCCCTCGCCAAACCAGCGCTCCGCCAGGGTGATGACGTGCAGGTTGTTCTCCACCAGCACGCGTGTTTTGAGTTGGTGAGTCAGCAGCCGGGCCAGAGGCACATTCTGCCAGTCAGGCTGAAACTGCGAATAGATGACGGTGCCAGCCTGCGGATCGACAAACCCGGGAGAACCAATCCCGGCTCCCAGCAAAGGCCCCACCGAGCCGTCATGGAGGCGTTTCACCGCATCGGCGAGTCGTTTCACCATCTCCGTGGCACTGAGCCGCTCAGGCAGGGCCTCCACCACGATCTCCTCGACGCCACCGGCGAAATCCAGACGCACAGCCTGCAGCCGCCCGCCCGTGAACTCCACTCCGGCAAACCAGCCTGCTTGGGGCACGAGTTTCAGCAGTCGCTTCGGCCGACCGGCAGCGCCTTGCGATGTTCCAGACTCGATCAAGAAACCTGCCTGCACCAGTTCATCGACATGAATCCCCATCGTCGAGGGCGCGATCTCCAACTCCTCCGCCAGCGCCACGCGTGAAATGATCAAACCGCGCCGCACCTCACACACGATGCGTGCCTGCATGTCCTGCTGGGTGGATTTGAACGTTCGCATGGGAGGAAAAGGCTTTTCTCCCGGTGTATTGG
>JBKCXA010000390.1:0-2688 GCA_046316935.1 Prosthecobacter sp. | reverse complement strand
AGGTCGCACACGCACATTTCGCCCTTCATGAGTGCCTCCGCGATGAGCAGGCGCGACGGATGCCCGAGCGCCTTGATCACGGCGGCGCGGTCTTCGAGCTTTTTCTTCGTGGTGGGCATCTATTTGGCGAAATAGCCAAATAAAGCGGTCGGGCAACAAGTTTCGCTCAGTGACAGGACTTTACTTGCTGACCAACCGGGCGAGCGTCACTCCATGAAAACCATCCAGGTCTTTGATCCACCCATGTGCTGCTCCACGGGTATTTGTGGGCCGAATATTGATCCTGATCTCGTGAACTTCGCGGCAGCGCTGTCGCAACTGGCGAACATGGGTGTCAAAATCGAGCGCCAGAACCTGGGGCAGCAGCCGATGGCTTTTGCGAAGAACGCGGCGGTGAAGGCACTTCTCGAAAAAGAGGGTGCCACGGTGCTGCCAGTCATCTTCATCGACGGCGAGGTTTACATGAAGGGCCGCTATCCGAACCATGACGAGCGTCCGGTGTTCTTCCGCGCGGCGCTGGGCATCCCGGAGGAGGCCAAATCATGAAACTGCCCGCTTACCAGCCTGATGCCGCCACGGCGACACGCTTCCTCTTTTTCACCGGCAAAGGAGGCGTGGGAAAAACCTCGCTGTCCTGCGCTGTGGCCTTGAAGCTCACGGAGGCTGGCAAACGCGTGCTGCTGGTGAGCACGGACCCCGCGTCGAACCTCGATGAGGTGCTCGAAACAAAGCTCACGAACGCGCCTACGCCCATTGTGGCTGCGCCAGGCCTCGACGCGCTGAACATCAATCCCGTGGCCGCCGCTGCGGCGTATCGCGAGCGCTTGATCGGCCCCATGCGCGGCCTGCTGCCGGATGCGGCGCTGCGCAGCATGGAGGAGCAGCTTTCCGGCTCCTGCACGGTGGAGATCGCGGCGTTTGACGAGTTCTCTGGCTTCATCGGCGATCCAAATGCCGCGAAGGCTTATGACCACGTCATCTTCGATACCGCACCCACCGGCCACACGCTACGGCTCATGAGTTTGGCGAAGGCCTGGGACCAGTTTCTCGACAAAAACACCAGCGGCACGTCCTGCCTCGGCCCGCTGGCCGGATTGGAAAAGCAGCGCTTCATTTACGAGGCCACGGTTAACACGCTCGCCGATGCCAGCGCGACCACGCTGGTGCTCGTGAGCCGTCCGCAACTTTCCGCGCTGCGCGAGGCCGAACGCACCTCGAAGGAGTTGCGTGCGCTAGGCATCGCGAATCAATGCCTTGTCATCAATGGCGTGTTCGCGACGAACTGTCCGCAGGATGTCACCGCACAAGCCATGCAGCAGCGCGGTGAGATTGCGTTGAATGCCGCGCAGGCCTTCATTGACAGCATGCCGAGTTTCCTCGTGCCGCTGCGCTCCATCAACATTCTTGGCATCGGCGGATTGAAGGTCCTGCTAAGCGGAGAGGCCCCATGGACTGCGGCAGCCTGCTGCCGCGTTCCCGAGCCAGCCCTGCTGGCGCCGCCCACCCCTGAGTCAGTCTTTCCCGATAGCGTGGCTTCATCCCCGGCAGCAGGGCTGCCACCACCCAAAGCGGCAGCAGGGCTGCCGCAGTCCATGTCGGAGGCCAGCTCTTCACTCGTTTCCCTCGCCAGCCTCGTCAGCGGCATCGAGCAGCAAGGTCACGGTGTCATCATGACGATGGGCAAGGGCGGCGTGGGCAAAACGACCGTGGCAGCGGCGATCGCTGTGTTGCTCGCGAAACGAGGTCACAGCGTCCACCTCAGCACCACCGATCCCGCCGCGCACATCGCGCAAACGCTCGCCGGGCAGGTGGAAGGTCTCACGACGAGCAAAATCGATCCCGCGGCCGAAACCGCCGCCTACACCGCCGAGGTCATGGCGAATCAAGGCACGCAAATGGATGCCGCAGGCCGTTCCTTGCTCGAAGAAGACCTCCGCTCGCCCTGCACGGAGGAGATCGCCGTGTTTCGCGCCTTTGCGCGCGAAGTGGGACAAGGCACGAAACGCTTCGTCGTGCTCGACACCGCGCCCACCGGCCACACGCTGCTCCTTCTCGATGCCAGCGAGGCCTATCAACGCGAACTTGAGCGCCAGGCTCGCAGCACGCAGCCGGAGGAAGTGCTCAAACTCCTCGAACACCTGCGCGATCCCGCCTTCACGCACATCCTGCTCATCACCCTGCCCGAGGCCACGCCTGTGCATGAGGCCGCCGCGCTTCAGGCCGATCTCCGCCGCGCTCGCATCGAGCCCTACGCATGGGTCATCAATCAAAGCCTGCTACACAGCGGCTCCTGCGATCCCTTGCTGCAACGCCGCGAGCACGCCGAGCATCGCTACATCGACGAAGTCGTCCAAACACAAGCCACCCGCGCCGTCTGGCTGCCCTGGCAGGCCGAGGAGCCAGTGGGACCGGACGCTCTGGCACGATTGGCTTTGACGACACCGGCCACCAAACCTGCCTGACCCGGCTCAGGACTCAAACCGCGTGCCGGAGCAGTAGGAGCCGATGCGGCGCGTCGTGGCCCCATCGGCGTGCGTTTGGGCGAGGGCGGACTGCACGCGGGGATCGGCGGTGCTGCCTTCGATCTCGATGTAGAAGCGGTACTTGTTCGGCTGGCCGCGGATGGGGCGGGATTCGAGGCGCTTGAGGTTGATGGAGCCTTCGCTCAGCGGCGTGAGGAAGCGGCAG
>JBKCXA010000389.1:0-2942 GCA_046316935.1 Prosthecobacter sp. | reverse complement strand
CCAGCGCCTCGTGTGGAAAGTGGCCAGCGGTGGCAATGGCGTGATCGGGTACGGTGGCACGGGACCTGTTTACGTCGGCATCTTCGGGGCAATGACGACCCGCATCGAGGTGACCACCGTCGCCACGCCGCCGAATCCCGTGACGAACGACTATCTTTACTATGACAATGACGGCCCACCTTCGCGTCCCAGCCGTGCGACGACGCTTTACGAGGGCGGCACGGCTCCGGGAGACAGCGGCGGGCCGCTTTACATGTTTGAAGGCGGTCGTTGGTATGTGATCGGCGTGACCAGCGGACCGGACGCGGGATACTATCGCGACGGCCGTGTGCGCACGGATCTGGCGCAGATCGAGTCCATCACGGGCTACACGTGGGCACGGCCTGTGACGCCTGTTTTGGAGATGAAATGGCTGGCGCAGGATCTAGTGGCATCGGTGGCGGATGGCGCGGCTGTTTCAAACTGGACCCGCCAAGGCGGCACGGAGGCATGGACAAACAACGCCACGCTCGGAGCGGCTGGCACGGCCACGCTGGCGCATGCCGCGACGCCGAACGGCACCGGCGCTCTCGATTTCCCAGGCACGGCGAAACTCGCTCTCGCCGCGGCATCGAATCCCGTTGCGGGTGAGACGTCGTTCACGATCGCGATGGTCGTGCGTGCGGATGCGGCGGGTGCGGGTGTCGAGGGCGACTGGCAGCTCAACACCGGCCTGATCGATGCGCAGGAAAGCACGACCACGAACGATTGGGGCCTCTCGATGGCCTCCACGGGCAAAGCGGGGCTCGGACTCGGCAGAGCGGACGCGACTCAATACTCTGCGGGCTCGATTCAAGATGGTCAGTGGCATGTCGTCGTCGCCTCGTGGGACGGCGCGGAGGTCACGGGCGATGCGGCGGGCCTGGATCGCAACATGGCCGTGTATGTCGATAGCGTGACGAACGTGACCCGCCGTCAGGGGCCGGAGTTTCTCAATGTCGGACGCAATGCCGCGAATGTGGTGCTCGGTGGCAGCAAGGATGCCGCGCGGTTCCTCGATGGACGCATCGCCGAGGTGCGGCTGTATCGCGGAGCGCTCGCAGACAGTGCGGTGGAGTCGCTGATCAAGGAGCTGAGGCACACGCACATCGCGCCGCAGCTCGATGTGGCGCTCACACGTCCTGCCACGGCACGGGCGGCCATCCCGGTGAATCAAGGGGCGATCCTCGATGCTACCATCACGGGTGCCGCGCCGGTGGTGAGCATCACGCAGACGAGCGGGCCCGCGACGGCGCAGCTCTCCAGCACGAGCACGCTGCCTGCACGGGTGACTTTTCCCAACACGGGCGTGTATCAATTTAATGTCACCACGACAGACGGTGCCGCCAGCATCACGCGTCCGGTGACGCTGGAAAGTCTCGCTAGCGGAGGCACACCGACAGCCGGCGTGCCCGTGTCCGTCGGCGGCGCATGGACGGCGCAAAACATCGGCGATGCCACCACGGCGGGCGCATTGACCACGGGAGCCACCACGGCCACGCTGACTGGCTCCGGCATGGGTTTCCAGGAGGTGAGCGACTCGATGCGCTTTGTGTGGAAGCCGCTCACGGGCGACGGCACGATCACCGGCCGTGTGGTGAGCTTCTCTGCCAACAACGGCGGCAAAGCCTACGGCGGTCTCATGCTGCGCTCCTCACTGCGTCGTGAAAGCGCGAATGTGGCAGCCACGGTCATCAGCGGCGGTGGTTTGCAATTCACCGCGCGGGATGAGGATGCGAGCTACACGGAGCCGACCACGCACACGCTGAAGGCACCGTATTGGGTGCGCATCCGACGCGTGGGGAATGTGTTCTCCGCCTTTCGCAGTGAAGACGGCAGCACCTGGACGCAGCAGGGCGCCGATACCACGATCACCCTGCCAACGACGGCCGTGTGGGGGCTCGCCGTCACCTCGCATGCGACGAATTCCGTGAGCGAAGTGCGTTTCACGAATGTCTCGCTCACACCGCTCGGCGGCCAGCCTGCTCCGGGCAATGCCTGGACCGGTGCCGACATCGGCTCGCCTGTGCCTGCGGGCTCGCACACCATCGCGAGCGGCAATTTCGATCTCGATGGCGGCGGCACGGACATTTTTGGCACCAGCGATGCCTTTTACTACCTGTCGCAAAGCTTTGATGGCGATGCGCAGCTCACCGCGCGGGTCTTCAGCCAGGATCGCACCGATCCATGGGCGAAGGCGGGCGTGATGGTCCGCGCCTCGACCTCAGCGGATGCGGCGAATGCCTTCACCGCCGTCACACCGCTCAATGGCATCACGTTTCAGACGCGTCTGGCCACCGCGGCCTCCACGGGTGGAAACAACAGCGGCACCGCCGGATTCACCGCGCCGTATTGGCTGCGCCTCACTCGTGCTGGCGATGTCTTCACCTGCTTCCGCAGCAGCGATGGCACGAACTGGTTCCAGCTCGGCCCCAGTGAGACGATCACCGGCGCACCGGCGACGATGCACGCGGGCTTCATGATCGCGTCCGTGAACAACAACGGCAACAGCGTCATCGCTTTGGACAATCTCTCGCTCACGGAAAGCGGCGCCACCACCGTCGCGCCGTTGCTCGGCCTCGCCAGTGCGCAGAATCCGAACGCGGCGAATGGTTTCACGCTCACCGCCACCACGGATCGCAGCACGACTTGGAGCTGGCAGCAGGTCAGCGGGCCGGGTGCGCTGAGCTTCCGCACGCAAAACACCGCCACGCCGCAGGCCGCCTTCACGCAGGCGGGCACCTATGTCGTCCGCGCCATCGGCGAGAGCAGCGGCGCGGCCACTTTCATCGAGCAAAGCCTCGCGCTGAGGCTGGATGCGCGGTGGAATTTCACCTCCGGCACTGAAGGCTGGAGCACTGCGAATCCTGCCGGAGCCACGGCCTCGGCCGGCCTCATCACGGCCACCGCGACGAGTGGTGATC
>JBKCXA010000388.1:0-5579 GCA_046316935.1 Prosthecobacter sp. | reverse complement strand
GCGGCGGTGAGAGCCGTTTCGCCGATCCAGAAGAGCTGCCAATCCATAGGCGCATCGGCAGGGGTGCAGGCTTTGAACCACCAGCCACCACCTAGATAGCCGAAGAGATTGCCCACGCCACTCATCAGAAGCGAGAGCAGGGCCTGGGCACGCACACGCCATTTAGGATCGATGCGTTCTTCGAGATATATTTGGGTCGTGATGAAATACAGCGTGAAGGCAAAGCCATGCAGTGTGGTGCCGATGAGCACGGCAGGCAGGGTGTTCACGGCATTCAGCGCATAGCGAACCACGCAGATGAGGATGCCGGAGAGGAAGACCCACTTTAAGCGAAAGCGTGTCATCAGCCCCGCGAGCACGAGCATGACGAGAATCTCTGTCGTCTGCGCCAAAGACATCATCGCGGCGATGCTGGTGACGCCGAGATCTTTGAGCTGAAGGGCGGTGTAAGGGTAAAACGCCGCCAGCGGCATGCAGTAGAGGGCCGCCGTGATGAAGACGATGCGGTGATCGCGATGTCGCAGGAGCGAAAGCGCATCAAGGCCGAGGATTTGCACCCAGGTTCGAGGTGAGCTGGTATCTGTGGGCGGAATGGCGGGTATCAGGAAGGTGATGCCGCCTACCACGAGCCAAAGTCCGGCGGCGGTGTAAGCGCCGACGAGGGATTCATCGGATTGCAGCACGAGACTGATCATCCAGCAGCCAGCCATCCAGCCCGCGGTGGCAAAGGCACGCAGCGGGCCGAATTGACGCTTCGCATCCTGAAGCTGGGAAAACACGATGCTGCTGGCGATGCTCCACATCGGCAGGGCGACGAGTGTTTGAAGTTGCACCGCCATGAGCACCGCCGCGTCGGACATTTTCCACTCCAGCGCCGTGCAGGTGAGCACGAGGGTGATGCTCGTGAGCACCGCCAGCCAGCGCATGAGTTTCACCGGAGCCATCCTCTGATCCGCCAGCGCCGCTGTGAAGAGAGGGGAGATGAAGGCCGCGATGCTCGATGCGGACAGCACCCACGGGATGAGATGGCCACGGCCATGCGCATTGAAAACCGTGCTCAAAGGCACGCCCCACATGCCCATCGGCATCGCCGTCATGAAGAACAGCGTCGCCAGCCTGCGGCGGCTGGTCTGGGGCGGTTTGGGAAGCAACATCGGGGGGCTTTTAAGTGGCGGGCGGAGGCACTTTGTCAAAGCGTGGCGTGATTCCCGCCCAAACCGCGTGTGAGCAGGAGAATCCATCCGCTCAAATGAGGCGCAGGAATTATGCAGCCCCGTGGTTGCATTCCATTTCCAGCCCTCCTAACTTTCCCCTGAAATAACCTCCCGGCCCCCCTTCCGCATCCCATGATGAATAACTTTACTCCTCGCGCCCAGCAGGTGCTGGCGCTCGCCCGCAAAGAGGCGGACCGCTTCAACCACAACTACGTGGGCACTGAGCATTTGCTGCTCGGTTTGATCAAACTCGGCCAGGGCGTTGCCGTGAACGTGCTCACCAAGCTCGGCCTCGACCTCGAAACCGTGCGCCTGCAAGTCGAACAACAGGTCGGCTCCGGACCGGAGACCAAGATGGTCGGCAACATTCCCTACACGCCTCGCGTGAAGAAGGTGCTCGCACTCGCCTCGAAAGAAGCGAAGGCGCTCAATCACAGCTATGTCGGCACCGAGCACATCCTCCTCGGCCTGCTTCGCGAAGGTGAAGGAGTGGCCGCCCAGGTGCTGCGGAATCTCGAAGTGAACCTCGACAAGGCCCGCAGCGAGATCCTCCGCGAACTCGACCCGAACTTCACCTCGCAAAACGAGGGCGAAGAGGAGGAAGAAGAAGGCAACAGCAACAAAGAGGCCGTCACCCCAGGTGGAAACACGCCGAACGAGAAGAAGGGCAAGAACGAGAAAACGCCCGCTTTGAAGGCTTTCGGCCGCGATTTGACCGAAGTGGCCATCAAAGGCGAGATGGACCCTGTCATCGGCCGCAGCGAGGAGATCGCCCGCGTGATCCAGATCCTCTGCCGTCGCACGAAAAACAATCCTGTGCTCATCGGCGAAGCCGGTGTGGGCAAGACCGCCATCGTCGAAGGCCTCGCCCAAGAGATCGCCGCCGGCAATGTGCCTGAAATCCTTCGTGACAAACGCGTCATCACCCTCGACCTCGCCCTCATGGTGGCCGGCACGAAGTATCGCGGCCAGTTTGAAGAGCGCATCAAGGCCGTCATGGATGAGATTCGCCGTCACAAGAACGTCATCCTCTTCATCGACGAGATGCACACGATGGTCGGTGCCGGCGGTGCGGAAGGCGCCCTCGATGTCTCGAACATCATCAAGCCCGCCCTGAGCCGTGGCGAGCTTCAATGCATCGGCGCCACCACGCTGAACGAATTCCGCAAGCACATCGAAAAGGATAGCGCCCTTGAGCGCCGCTTCCAGCAGGTCAAAGTGGAGGAGCCTTCCATCGAGGACGCCATCAAGATCCTCATGGGCCTCCGTGGCAAATACGAGATGCATCACAAGGCCAAGTATGCCGATGAGGCCATCAAGTCCTCCGTCACCCTTTCTTCCCGCTATCTCACTTCCCGCTTCCTTCCAGACAAGGCCATCGACATCATGGACGAGGCCGGCTCCAAGGCCCGCATCGCCGCCATGACCCGCCCGCCGGAACTGAAGGACATCGAGGCCGAGATCGAGGCCATCCGCGTCGAAAAAGAAGGCAGCATCAAAGAGCAGGACTTCGAGCAGGCCGCGCATCTCCGCGACCGTGAGAAGAACGCCAAGAAGCGTTATGACGACGTCCTCGAGCACTGGCGCAATCACAGCCAGGAGCGCATCGTGGACGTCAGCGAGGACGACATCATGGCCGTCGTCTCCAAATGGACCGGCGTGCCCCTTCAACGCATGGAGCAGGCCGAGGCACAGAAGCTTCTCAAGATGGGCGACGAGCTCAAAGGCAAGGTCATCGGCCAGGACGAGGCCGTCCTCGCCATCTCGAAGGCTCTCCGCCGCTCCCGTGCGGACCTCAAAGATCCACGCCGCCCCATCGGCAGCTTCCTCTTCCTTGGCCCCACCGGCGTTGGCAAGACCTTCCTCGCGAAGAACCTCGCCGAGTTCATGTTTGGCACCGCCGACTCGCTCATTCAGATCGACATGTCCGAGTACATGGAGAAGCACACCGCTTCCCGCCTCATCGGAGCGCCTCCCGGATACGTCGGTTATGAAGAGGGCGGCCAGCTCTCCGAAGCCGTGCGCCGCAAGCCCTACTCCGTCGTGCTTTTCGACGAAGTGGAGAAAGCCCACCCGGATGTCATGCATCTCCTGCTTCAGATTCTCGAAGAAGGCCAGGTCACCGACAACTTCGGCCGCAAGATCGACTTCCGGAACACCATCATCATCCTCACCTCGAACGTCGGGGCTGAGCAAATCAAGCGCCAGACCAGCCTTGGCTTCATCGCCATGCAGCAGGACAGCGCTGACAATGACGGCATCAAGGGCAAGATCCAGGAAGCCGCGAAGAAGTACTTCAAGCCCGAGTTCCTCAACCGTCTCGACGAGCTCGTCGTCTTCCGCATGCTCGAGAAGCCCGAGCTCTCCAAGATCGTCGATCTCGAAGTCTCGAAAGTCACCAAGCGTCTGCAAAACAAGAACATCGCTCTCAGCCTCGACGAGACCGCCCGCGAATTCCTCATCAAGGAAGGCTACGACCCGCAATACGGTGCCCGTCCGATGCGCCGTGCCGTCGAGAAGCACATCGAGGACCCGCTCTCCGAGCACCTGCTCCGCGAGGACATCCGCGAAGGCGACAAGGTGACCATCACCTTCGACCCCGAGCTCAAACGCCTCAAATTCTCCGCCGCCGAACGCTCCCCCGACCCCGAGGACGCCGCCGTCGATGCACTGCTGGAAAAGGTGAGCAAGGACGCGAGCTGAGGCGAATGACGAAACCCGAATGACGAATGTCGAATGAAGCCCAAATGCCGAATGAATCTGCTTTGAAGACCATTCCTCATTCGCCATTCGTCATTCGTCATTTTCTTCCAGCCCTCGGCAGACCGTTTTTGAGCCTCCTCGCAGGCATGGGGCGAATGGCCTGTTTCACGGTTCGGTCTTTTGCTGCCGTTCCGGGGACGAGAAGGCTGCCGCGACGGTTTTTGCGGGCGGTCTTTGAGCAAGGAACGCGGTGTCTGCCGGTCATTTTGATCGTGGGCATCTTCACGGGCCTGGTGCTGGGTCTTCAAGGGCATTATGTGCTGAACCGCTTTGGCTCGGAGAGCTTGCTGGGGGCTCTGGTATCCCTGAGTCTGGTGCGGGAACTGGGGCCGGTGCTGGCGGCATTGATGCTGGTAGGCCAGGCGGGCAGTGCTCTCGCGGCCGAGCTGGGCATTCAGCGCAACTCGGAGCAGATCGCGGCACTCGAAACGATGGGCGTGAGCAGTGAGGGCTATCTCGTCACGCCGCGCCTGCTGGCGGCGTTGATTGTGTTTCCGATGCAAACGGCGCTGTTCGTGCTCATCGGGCTCTACGGCGGTTATTTGTCGGGCTCGGCGATGCTGGGGCTGGAGCCGGGTGTTTACTGGTCAGCTGTGGAAAAGGCCGTCGAGGCTCGCGATTTGACCGAATGCTTCACGAAGGCCGCCACCTTCGGCCTGATGACCATCGCCATGTGTGCTTACCAAGGCTTCCACGCACATCTCGGCGCAGGAACCGGCGCGCGTGCTGTTTCCGCGGCCACCACGCGTGCGGTCGTGCTCTCCTGCGTGCTGGTGCTGGCCCTCGATGACGTCATCACCTCCGTCCTGCTCCACCGATGACCGAGACCTCCGAGCCACTGCTGCGCATCGAATCGCTCCACAAGCGCTTCGAGGAGAATGTCGTGCTCGCGGGGGCCTCGCTGGAAGTGCCGCGTGGCAGTCTGGTGACGGTGCTGGGACGCAGCGGCACGGGCAAATCGGTGCTGCTGAAGTGCCTCGCGGGCATCGTGACGCCGGATGCTGGCCGCATGCGCTTCGATGGCAAGGCCCTCGATGCCTCGACGCGTGCTGACTTCCGCCGCCGGTGCAGTTTTCTGTTCCAAAGCAACGCATTGTTCGACTCGCTCACCGCCTTGGAAAATGTGGCTCTGCCGCTGGAGCAGACCACGAGGCTTTCTGACGCGGAAATCCGCCAGCAGAGCCTCGAAGCTCTGCAGCAACTCGAGCTCGAAGAGCATGCGCAGCGCCATCCCTCGCAGCTTTCGGGCGGCATGCAGAAGCGTCTGGCCCTTGCTCGTGCCATCGTGACGAAACCGGAGCTGGTGCTGTTTGATGAACCGACGGCCGGGCTCGATCCGCTGCGTCGAAACGCGGTTTTCACGATGATTTTGAAGTATCAGCGGCAGTTCCGCTTCACCGCGGTCGTCGTGACGCATGACCTCGATGAGGCGCTGATCGCGAGCGACCGCGTGGCACTACTCGATGGCGGCCAGATGCGTTTCGAGGGGCCGCCTGCTGATTTCGCTACTTCCACCGATTCGGTGGTCACCGCCTTCCGCGATAGTGCGAACACACTGCGCACCTCCGTCGCTGAACTCCGCCAAACCTCTCCTGCCCCATG
>JBKCXA010000387.1:0-2543 GCA_046316935.1 Prosthecobacter sp. | reverse complement strand
GCCCTGCTCATCTTCTTCTTCAGCTACTTCTGGGTCGCCACCATGTTCCAGCCGCAGCAGATCAGCGAGGACCTCAAGAAGTCCGGCGGCTACATCGCTGGCATCCGTCCGGGCAAGCCCACGGCTGATTTCCTCGACTTCACCATGAGCCGTCTGACCTTCGCAGGCGCCATCTTCCTCACGCTGCTTTACATCCTTCCGGGCATCACCAGCTCCGCACTGGGCATCTCCGCCTCCGCGGCGCAGTTCCTCGGTGGCACCAGCCTTCTCATCTTGGTCGGTGTCGTGCTCGATGTGATGCGCCAGGTGGAAACGCACCTCCTGCAGAGCCACTACGACGGTTTCCTGAAGAAGGGACGCATCCGCGGCCGCTTTGACCGCCTTCAGCAGACCGGTGGCAAGGTGATGGACTCCACCACCCTCGTGTGGCTCTGGGTCGGCATCGCCCTCATCGTGCTGGTTGCTCTCGTGAGCTATCTCATCAACAAGTGAGCATCCTTTCCTGGCTCATGGGTCTTGCCAAATCGGGGAACATCCCCATCCGTCACGCTCAACAGCAGGACTGCATCCGCAAAGCCGGCCAGATGGCCCGCGACATCTTGCTGAAGACGGCCGCCGAGGTCCACGCAGGAGTCACCACGGGTGAGATCGATCGCTTTGCCGCGGCAGCGATGAAGGCTAGCGGCTGCACCAGTGCCTTCCTCGGCTATCGCGGATTTCCCGGCAACATTTGCATCTCCATCAACGAGGAGGTCGTCCACGGCATCGGCGGTCCGCGTGTCATTCAAGACGGCGACATCGTCAAAATCGACATCGGCATCTACCGCGACGGCTGGGTGGGTGACAATGCCCTCACCGTGCCCGTCGGCAACGTGGACAAGGAAACCCTCAAGCTCATGGCCGCCACCGAGGAGTCTTTGCACGTCGCGATCAACTTCGCCCGTGATGGCTGGATGCTCGGCGACCTCTGCCACAGCGTCGAGAACCACGTCACGAAGCATGGCTTCAGCGTCGTGCGTGAATTCGTCGGTCACGGCGTCGGCCGTAAGCTCCACGAAGATCCCCAGGTGCCCAATTACGGCAAAAAGGGCGACCGCCCGCGTCTCAAGGCCGGCATGACCCTCGCCATCGAGCCCATGATCAACATGGGAACCGAGAAGACCCGCATCCTTGACGACAAGTGGACCGTCATTGCCACGGACCGCAAGCCCAGCAGCCACTACGAGCACGTCGTGCTCATCACGCCGCAGGAGCCGGAGATCCTCACCTACCGCAAGCGCATGTTCCCCAAAGGCGTCGAGGACCTCACGCCGCGCCCGATCAAGGACCTCTGGCCTTAAAACCGGCTTCTCACCGTGTCCGCTGCCTCCTCCAGCTCCGACTATGCCCTGCTCGACAGCGGCGGTTTTCAGAAACTGGAGCGCTTTGGCCCCGTGGTGCTCTCCAGACCTTGTGCGCAGGCCGTCTGGCATCCCGCCCTGCCCAAGCATGAGTGGCAGCAGGCCACCGCCACCTTCTTCCGCGATGGCGGCAACCAATGGCGCGGCCGTGACCGCCTGCCCGAGTCATGGGCCATCAATGTCGATGGCACACGCTTCCAGCTCAGCTCCACTGATTTCGGCCATCTCGGCATCTTTCCCGAGCAGCGCGATCAATGGCGTCGCATCCGCGAAGTCTGCACCGCTTATCAAACCCAGCATCATCGTGCGCCCCGCGTGCTGAATCTCTTCGCCTACTCCGGCGGCAGCACCCTCGCCGCGGCGCATGCGGGCGCGGAGGTGTGCCATGTGGACGCCTCGAAGGGCATGGTCGAATGGGCCCGTCAAAACGCGGCCCTCAACCAGCTCCAAGACCGTCCCGTGCGCTGGATCGTCGATGATGTGTCGAAGTTCCTCGAACGCGAGCTGCGCCGGGAGCGGCGCTATGATTTGATCATCCTCGATCCGCCCAGCTACGGCCGCGGAGCCAAAGGCGAGGTCTTCAAAATCGAAAACGATCTGCCCAAGCTGCTCGCCCTGCTCGCGAAGCTCACCTCCGATGATCCACTCGGTGTGCTGCTTTCCTGCCACACACCCGAACTCACCCCCATCTCACTGCATCATCTGCTTTTGCAGGCCTTTGGAGCACGCGGTGGCCATTTTGAGCAAGGGGAGATGCAATTGCGTGGTGCCGAAAACGTCCTTCCCGTGCCCAGCGGCAGCTTCTGCTGGTGGCTGAAGGATTGAAGGCTCACCAGCCGCCGCCGAGTGCCTTGATGAGCATCACCGTGGCGAGAAAACGCTCACCTTGAATGCGCGTCAGTTCCTGTTCGGCACGCAGCAGGGTGCGCTGACTATCCAGCACCTCGTAGTAGGCCACCAGACCGGACTCATAGCGCTTTTGGGAAAGGGCCAGCGCTTGGCTGGCGGCTGCCACCGTGGCGTCTTGAGCGACGGACTGGCGTTTGAGCACTTCGATGCCTGCGAGGGCATCTTCCACTTCACGCACGGCGGTGAGCACGGTGCTCTTGTAAGTGGCCGCGGATTGATCGTAGCGAGCTTGGC
>JBKCXA010000386.1:0-2715 GCA_046316935.1 Prosthecobacter sp. | reverse complement strand
GGCCACCCAAGCACGCTCGTTCCACTGGGGATGCAGCGCCAGTGCCCGTGGAGCCATCTCCGAGCCGTCCTCCAGCTCGCGAATGCTCGCACGGAACACCGCCGGCTCCGGCAGCTCGCTCGCCAGCATCGCCGCGTGGCTTTGGGAGCACTCCTCGCCGTGCCGCTCGCCCCCTTGGGGTGCGGCAGGTGCGCTCGGATCAGACCGCTCCAAGCTCCGCAGGCCCAAAAAGGCTGCCAGGGCCAAAATGGCCGCCGCCGCCCACCACCGGCCTTTTCCACGCACAGGCTTCGTGACCGCTGAAACCTTCGTCGTGGCCCATTTCCAATCCACCGGCTCCGCAGGCGGCATTTTCGTCCAAAGACCCTTCAAATCGTGCCCGGCGCAAAACGGCTCCAAAGCCTCCGCCACCTCGGCGCAGCTCGAAAAACGATCCGCGGGCACATGCGCCGTCATCTTGGCCAAAACCGCCGCCAGCGCCGCCGAAACGCCCGCGCAATGCTCCGCGATGTCACCCAGCGGCTGCTGCGCGATGCGATTGAGCCTTTTCAGCAGCGACGATTCCTTTTCCCGGTCCACACGCGGTGATTCACCCGCCAGCAGATGCCAAAGCGTGGCCCCGAGGCTGAAAACATCCACCCGCAGGTCCGCCGTGCTCGGCGATTCCACCTGCTCCGGCGCGGCATAGTCCAGCGTGCCCACAAACTCGCCGCTCATCGTCAAACTCATGCCGCCGAGCCCCGCATCCGCCGCCGCGAACTGCGCCAGGCCGAAGTCCAGCAGCTTCACCCCCTCCGCGCCCACCCTCACATTGCCCGGCTTGACATCCCGATGCACCAGTCCGCGCTCATGCGCATGATGCAGCGCCAGTGCCGCCTGCCGCGCGATCTCGCACGCATCCGCCACGCGCAGTGCTCCAGTTTGCTCCAGCAGCCGGTTCAAACTCATGCCCTGGATCAGCTCCATCGTCAGGAACCACGTCCCCTCCCGCTGCCCCGCATCAAAGCAGCGCACCACGCCCGGATGATCCACCTGCGCTGCCGCCTGCATCTCGCGTTCAAAGCGCGTCAGCGTCGCCGCATCACCACGAAACGCCGGTGCCAGCACCTTCATCGCCATCTCACGCCCGAGGTGCCGGTGCTTCACCCGCCACACCGTGCCAAAACCCCCACGCCCGATCTTCCCGCCAAACGCAAACTCCGGAAACAACCCCATCAACGTCTCCGACGCCACCTCCGACTCCCCCGCGCCCTTCATCACCCCTGTCTCCGATTCCTCCTTCACCAGCGCAAGTCCCAAAAGCCCCGCCTCACGGCCGGAGAGAGCGTCTGGAGTAGATGATGGGGGCGGTTGATCCGGCATGGGCGGGGTATCAAACAAGGTCAAGGCTACGCCGTCAAAGGGTCAAGGTCGTCAAGACACCCTACTTGACCTGCCACCTCCCTTTCTTGACTCTCTTGACCACTCCTTGACCCCGCCCCCATGCCCGACTTCCCCGACACCCGCTGGACCATGATCGCCCGTCTGCGCTCTGCAGACGAGGCGCAGCGCCAGCGGGCCTTTGAGGAGCTGTGTGAGGACTACTGGCATCCGCTCTACACCTTCGCTCGCAGCCTCGGGAGCGGACCCGAGGACGCGGCGGACCTCACGCAGGACTTTGTGTTGAAGCTGCTGCAAAAAGACGGCCACAGCTTTGAAAACGTGGTGCCGGAGCGTGGCCACCTGCGCACCTGGCTGCGCACGATTTTCCGCCATCACCTCGCCAACCATCACCGCGACCAAAACACGCTCAAACGCGGCAGCGCCGTCACCTTCCAGCCGCTCGATCTCGCCGCTCTCGAACGCGAATTCGCCGCCCAAGATCCCGCCCGCAGCCCCGACGAGGCCTTTGACCGTGTGTGGATGCGTGATCTGCTCCGCCGCGCCCTCACCCGGCTCATCGCCAAGCACGACGAACGCGGTCGCGGCGATTTCGTCCGCGCTTTGGAGCCTCATCTCACCGACAGCGCCTCGCTCGACCACCCCGCGCTTGCCGAAAAACTCCACCTCAGCGAAAACGCCCTCCGCACCGCCCTTCATCGCCTACGCCGCGAGTATGGCGAGATCCTCCGCACCGAAGTCGCCGCCACTTTGCCCGAAGGCGATGACATCGATGCCGAGCTGCGCCACCTGCTGGCCGTGGCAGGATGAGCGGCGGAACACCCTTTTTCTACGACTGTTTGCCTTCCAAAAGCACGACAGGCAGCGCAATTGGTAGAGTTGAAAGGCCTTGGATTTGGCTCCGAAACCGCCCATCATACCCGCATGAGCTCACTGACCACCGCCAGCGGCTACACCAGCTTTCTCAAGGACATTAAAAGCCGCATCCGCTCCGCGCAGTATCAAGCGCTCCGGGCGGCGAACAAAGAACTCGTGGGCCTCTACTGGGACATCGGTAAGTCCATTCATGAGAAGCAGCAGACGGAGGGCTGGGGAAAAGCAGTGATCCAGACCTTGGCGGCTGATCTTCAAAACGAGTTCCCGGGGCAGAGTGGGTTTTCCGCCCGAAACCTCTGGGCTATGCGCCAGTTTTATGAGGAATTCAGCGGGCATCCAATTCTGCAACCACTGGTTGCAGAAATTAGCTGGGCCAAAAATCTGGTCATCATGAGCCGCTGCAAAGACAGCCTCCAACGGGAGTTTTACATGCGTGCCACGGCCCGTTTTGGCTGGACC
>JBKCXA010000385.1:0-5358 GCA_046316935.1 Prosthecobacter sp. | reverse complement strand
ATGCCCGCCAAGACTGATGCGTCGAGAGGGTATCCCAAATCCAAGGGACTCCAATGCTTCGGAGCACAGGGCGGCCAGCTCAGCAGTTTAGCTCTTGCCATCCAGCGCAATGTCTCCGCATACAGCTTTGATTCTTCATCCGCAGTCATCATCTATGTCTAATTGAATCACGATGGAGGGCAAACGTTGATTAGACCGCCTCGCAATGCAGAAAAATTTCTCGTGCTCGAATCCATATCAGAACTCGCAGACATCGGCCAAAGCTCACCCCCTCCCCCGCCTGCTTGAACGGTCGCCTTATGCCGACAGCCTCTCAGGCTGTGCCGCATCCGCTCCGGGGAACGCGATCACATTTTGAGGCGGCAGCAGCGAGCCAAGCCCCGTGCTGATGCGTTGCTTCTTGTCCGCATAGAAGTCCGCCGTCACACGGATGTCTGAATGCCGCAGCAGGCGGGAGGCCGCGTAGATGCCTGCCGACTTTGCCACCAGCGCACCCGCCTCCTTCCGCAGCTCATGCAGCGCCTTTTGCGCCTTCACTCCATGACTGCGCAGCCACTCATAAAGCGCCGCATACACCGGCTCGCAGCGATAGCTCACCCGGCTCTTGAAGTCCGTCGTCGTCCGGCCCTCGATCACAAACTCACCCTTTGCCAGCGAACGCCAGCGCCGCAGTAGTGCCAGCAACTCGGGATCAAGATCAACCTCACCTGCGGAGTCCTCGCTCTTCGGCCGGAAATGCTCCGTGGCCTCGACACGGATCACGCCCGCGTCCATGTCCACCTGATGCCACATCAGGCAATCAATCTCCCGCTTTCGCAGACCGCAGCACAGCGCCAGCAGCAGCACCTTAAACGCCTCCGGCTGTGTCGTCGCCAGCTCCTCACCGGCCAGCCGTAGCAGCCTCTCCGCGTCGATGCGGGACTGATACCGCGTCTTTTGCTTTTTCCCGAAAAGCTCTGTCAGGTTCACATCCCCCATCGGCAGCGCCTCCGGCAGTTTCAGCCCGGCCACATCCCGCAGCACCTTCGCGATCTTCACGCCAAACATCGCCTTCGCATTCCGCACGATGGAGCGGGCGGAGTTCAGCACCCGGCGCTGTGCTTCCGGGTTCGCTGGCTTTGCCTTCCGATAGCTCACTTGCCACGCGTTCACCTGTGCCGAGTCCAGCAGCGACAGCGGCAGCTTGTCCACCGCCTTCCGCCATTCCTTCGTCCCGCCGTCTTTGTAGCTGAACCGGCTCTTGTTCTTCGGCAGCGTGCCGATGTCACCCGCCAGCTTCCGCACAGCGGAGACATAGTTCTGCATCGTCGCCGGGTAGAGCGGGCAATGCTTCTGTGCCGCCTCGATCCACTCGCCCACGGTCGCCACGTCCGCCTTTTCCGCCGCCTTCGGCATGAACTTCGTCCGTGTCGCCGCCATGCCATGCGCCATCAGGTGCTCGTAAATCTCCACCGCCCGCGCCGCTGCCGCCGCTTTGTTGCCCGTGCCCAGCCCGAAGTATTCCCGCTCACCCGCACGGCTCAAACGGCAGGAAAGGGCGCTGGCACCCGGATTCTTAAACAGCTTCCCCGGCTGGAGCCAGTAGCGTTGATCGCTTTTGGAAAAGTGGCGAGGTTTGCTCAACCTAGCCAAAACCTCGCCATTTTTCGTGTGAACCCCTGTTAGTGCCTGTTCGTCTTTTTGCATCGTGTGATGGAGCTGTAAGCCTTGATTTTGCCAGGTTCCAGCGTGTTTCCGCTGAACACTGCGAATCATAGATGAACACTGCCTAACAGGCAACTTTTCCGACTACGGATCAGAAGGTTTCAGGTTCGAATCCTGACGGGTGCGCCACTCCATTGGAACGGGTTCCGTTGAATTTCGAGACACGGTGGCACTTGAGGCGTTAGCGGTGGCGAGTTGCTGCGAAAAAACACTCTCCTCCCGGTTTGCTTTCGCTACCAGCCGGACGGCAAGTAGCGGTGCTGAGGCGCATGGTAGAATGTGTTTGTGAGAGGATCCGTTTCAGGACTCACCATGCGACGAGATCGTCACATCGTCGTTTTTGTATCCGAGGGGAATGTGACGTTCATGTGGCTCCTCCCGCATGAGCCGCATCCTGATCGTCGATGACGAAAAAGACATCACCGACCTCGTCAGCCTCCACCTTTCCCAGGAGGGATGCGAGGTCATCGCGGTGCACAACGGCCTCGAAGTGCTTGAAGCCGCCGCACGCGAGCGTCCGCAGCTCATCGTGCTCGACATCATGCTGCCGGGAATGGACGGCTGGCAGGTCTTCCGCACGCTGCGCACGGATGCCCGCACCCGCACGATCCCGGTGCTGATGCTCAGCGCCCGCTCCCAGCCGCATGACCGCATCAACGGCCTCGAAATGGGCGCGGATGATTACCTCACGAAGCCTTTCAGCCCTCGTGAGCTGGTGCTGCGCATCCGCGCCATCCTGCGCCGTTCGCAAAAAGTGGCCATTAGCGATGAATTGCGTGTCGGAGACTTTGTGGTGGACCGCCAGAACATGGTGCTGCTGGTCGATGGCAAGGTGGCAGATCTCACCTCGACCGAGCTGAAGCTCATTTGCTTCCTCATGGCGAACCCGGACGTGGTGCATTCACGAGGTGAGCTGCTGAACGCGGTGTGGGGCTACGCGGATGACACGCACTCCCGCACGCTCGACACGCATGTGAAGCGCCTGCGTGACAAGCTGGGCGATCATGGCACCCACATCGGCACCGTGAGGAAGCAGGGCTACCTGTTTGTCTCGAATCCAGGGAAGGGAACTCCGAAATGAGCGCCACGAGCGAGACCTGCGATGCCGCCACGATGCAGATGTTCCTCTCGCGGGCGGAGCTGGAGCTGCGCACGCCGCTCGCGCTGATTCTCGGCTACATTGAAACCTTGAAAACGGGTGCCATCAAGGGGGGGGAATCGCTCGGGCGCTGCCTCGACATCATGGACAAGCATTCGCGGCGGCTGATGCATGTCATTGATGACATCAATGCCGTGGCGCAGCTCGAGCCCGGCGGCACGCCGACACCCTGCGACGATGTTTTCATGCGCCGCTGCCTGGAGACTGCTTATGAAAGTCTCATGCCGCTCGTGGAGATGACCGGCTGCCGCGTCTCCAGCCACATCCCCGCCGGGAGCTGTCATCTGAAGGGGGACCGCGCCGTGTGGCATCTTGTCTTCTCCAGGCTGCTGGAGGAGATCATCCGCGGCGTGCCGGCACGCTCCGGCATCGACCTGCGGGTCTCGTGGGAGTCTTCAGGATGCAGGCTGGAGGTGCTCACGGACTCGCCAATGATCACCCGTGGTCCTGTGTCCGAAGGCGATGGGGACTGGGGCCATGCGGCACTCGGGCTGCTGGTCGTGAAGCGGGCCATGGAGCTCAACCACGGCACCCTCGAATGGCTCACTGCACCGGAGGGCGGCACGCTTTTCCGCCTTCGACTGCCCTGCATGGATGGCTGCGCCTCGAAAGACTGTGGAAACAAGCCCCAAGCTCCTGCCGCATGCCGCTGAGATTGCTGCTCGCCATTGCCTGCCTTGCCTCTGCGGCTATTGCAGCTGACGGAGATGCCTTGGATCGTGAAATTGAGGCCACCACGCTGGTCCGCACGGGAGACGCCGCGCCAGGCTTCTCATGCAAAACCACGGATGGCCGCGCCTTCACGCTTGCCGCGCAAAAGGGCAAGGTTGTGCTGCTCTATTTCTTCGCGTCCAGCGTGCCGTTTTGCTATCCAGAGATGCGCTACATCGAAAACGAGATTGTGGAGAAGCTGGCAAAGCGTGAGGACTTCGTCGTGCTGTGCATCGGCCGTGGTCACACGCGTGAGGAACTCGTCAAGATCGGCGGTGAGAACAAGCTGCGCCTGCCGATGGCCGCGGATGAGGGAAAGGAAATCTACTCGAAGATGTTCACGAAGTTCGTGCCGCGCACCGTGCTTATTGGCAAGGACGGGCACGTCGTTTACACCGCCGCTGGCTCGAAGGAGTTCGAGGGCATCGTGAAGCTGCAGGAGGCCATCGCACGCGAGTTGAAGCGCTGAATGTGACAGAAAGTTCACCGCAAAAGATCACCACACCCCGCAGCAGTTCGGAGGCAGTGACCAAAACGTAACCCTGCTTCGATGGCAGGCAATTTCGTGGGCGGCTATGACCACTGCGCCGGTTCACGGCGGAGCAGCGGACGCTTCAACAACGGCCGTCGCTTCCAAACCCCAAACCGACAAACCACACCAACACATGCTCATCCAAACCAAATCTCTTCTCACCATGCTCGCCGTGGCTGGGATGACCCTGTTCGCCTCCCAGGCGAACGCCACCACCTACGTCGCCGGGGACCTGCTCCTCGGCTTCCGCGCCTCTGGAGGCCAAGGATCCTCTGAAAACCTGATCGTCAACCTCGGTCAGGCGGACACCGTGTATCGCGATGCCGTCGCCAACATCACCAGCGTCGTCGATATCGGCACGCTGCTGACCACCACCTACGGTGCCAACTGGAGCAGCCGCGGCGACCTCTTCTGGGGCATTGCCGGTGCCCGCACTGGTGCCAGCATCGGTTCAGCTGTGGATGGTGACCCCATCCGCACGAATTACCTCACCGCTGCCCAGACCACGGTCAACCCCGGCACGCAGTCCTCCACGGCCTGGGAAATCGCTGGCAGCACCTCGCGTGGCTCGGTGGCAAACGCCATCATCGGCCTCGCTGGTAACTTCGAGGCCTTCTCCGCCGCCGTGACCAACACCGCCGTCTTGCCTTCCGGCACTGGCAGCACCTGGTCCAGCAACAACAACGGTTCCAGTTCCTTCACGCTGGCCGGCACGGTGGAAGGCAACTTCGGCGCCGGCGCCGCTGGCACCGCGCTGGACCTCTACCGCATCCTTCACACCACCTCGGGTGCATCGCCCACGGGCACGGTTGGCGTCGGTTCCTTTGAAGGCACCTTCACCATCAGCAATGCGGGCGTGGTTGGCTTCGCCGTCACCGCTGTTCCAGAGCCCAGCCGCGCCCTTCTGGCTGGTCTCGGCCTCGCCGGCATCGCTTTCCGCCGTCGCCGCGCGGTCAAAAAGTCCCTCTGATTCATCGCACATCTCTTCTCTCTTATCCCTTATCCGATTCTCATGAAATCTGTCATTCATCTCTTCACCGCCGTGCTGGCGCTCACCGTGGTCCAGCAGGCTTCCGCGGATCTCACCATCCGCCTCACCGGCTCCACCGCCTTCCGCGCCGGCACCCACAAGGCCATCGTCGCCATGATGGGCGGCGAGGCGAACTGCGCGTTCGCCACCGCAGCCAGCACCGGCAGCTCGAGTGCTAACCAGCCCAGCTCCGAAAGCGCCGATTACTCGGTGAGTCGTGGC
>JBKCXA010000384.1:0-5650 GCA_046316935.1 Prosthecobacter sp. | reverse complement strand
ATCCTCGCAAGAAGACGCCCGCGAGCGTGCCGGGTGATCCGTTATCGACAATCGCAAGACCGGGCCCCTGGCTCAGCGCCTCGGGGAGGCGGCGGTATTGCTTGTCGTCGATCTCCTGTCGGTCGATGACCGTGACGGTGCTGGCAGGGCGCCATCGTTCGGTTTCGGTCTTGGTGGCGGTGACGACGCGTTCCGTCAGTTCGACGGCTTTTTGAGGCTCGGCAGCCTGGAGGGTGCCGAGAGTGAAAAAGAGCACAAAGGCCCTTCCTCGCAGTTTATGGAGGTACATGTGTTTTTGGGGTTCATTGGTTCGATGAAAGCTTCGCAGAGAGATGTTCGGACTCCGGGTTTCCGACGGCATTTGCCGTCTTCCTCGCCTCCGCCTTCACCAAGGATTGCTCCCGATTGGCTTTGCTCCGTGGTTTCCCACGAATGGAGGTCTGTGACCCGATACCGCAGCGCCACTGTGGCCGGTTCTCACGGCCTTCCCTGCATCTGCGAAGATAAAGAAAACGCAGGGAGATGATCCCTGCGCCATGTTTTGCCGATACGCCGTGCTTCGAGTGCGGTCAAGCAGGGCCTCGTGGCAGCCCTCGAAGGCCGGATCAGGCCTGTGGCCCGGTTTTCCAGTTCAGCCAGGCCCGTCGGTAGGTGAAGGCCATGGCCATGACGCCCGCGAAAAGAAGCATGGCACGTCCCGGCTCAGGCACGGGAAGCAGCTTGTTTTGCAAGCCTTCCGCCCCCGTCCATTCGGCGGAGGCCGGTTCAGCCGCCTGCGCCACAAAAACGGCGAAGGAGAGGCAGATAATCCAGTAGAGCAGTGACCGCAGGGACATGGTTGGTTGGCTTTGAATTACTTGGTTGTAGCGAAATGCAGCCGGCTAAGGCAATCTTTATTTTTGAAAACAAAAAAGTCTCTCACGAGGTCAGCTTGGCCGGGGCCTGGCGAGTGACCAACGACAAGATCGTCACCCACAACGCGGTGACTGCCTCTTTGGCATTCTCGGCGATGCTTTGTTCAAGATTTGGGTTCATCCGCATTTCTCACACTGGCGGTGCCGTAGTCCGCCTCTGCGAGGCGGAAAGCCAGGTCACAGACCTGGCCCACAGGCCACCGGCTGAAGAAATGCGGGTTCAGCGCCTGTCTGAACAGCGGTAAGCGGAGAGGGCGTTTTTCCAAAAATAGCGCTCCGAGGCCTGGGTGCCCTTCGAGTTGAAGAACTCACGCACGATGCCAAAAACCGTGTCGTAACTTCCGCCCTTGTCGGAGACGGGCCAGTTGCTGCCGTAGATGAGGCGGTCGGGGCCGAAATGGTCCCACAGCGGTTCGAGGATGGGCAGGTAGTAGGCAGTGTCTCGCGGGGAGGCTCCCTCGGCGCCTTTTACCTGCTCAACGAGGGCGGAAACTTTCATGAAGACGTTCTTCGCCTTGGCTGCCTCCATGATGGCGGACTTCCACTCGGGGCGCAGGGCCTTGGGATCGCCGGGGGCACCCAGGTGATTGATGACGAGACGCAGGTCCGGCACTTCCGCAGCGAGTTTGGCCAGGGCGGGCAGGGCATTGGCAGGCCCATTCACATCGAGCTCCAGACCATGCGCGGCGAGTTGTTTGGCTCCCGAGAGCACCGCGTCATGCTTCGAGGCATCGAGCAGCATGGCTCCACTCCAGCGAATGCCGCGGAAGATGGGGTTCCTGGCAAAGCGTGCCAGATTGGCCGCGAAATCCGGCCCCGGATCGAGATGGCCGACGAAGCCGACGATGGATTTCTCCTTCTCCGCGAGGTCGAGGATCCACTGGTTGTCCTCCAGCCACGGGCTGGCCTCGACGACCACCGTTTCGCGGCAGCCATGCGGCGCGGCGACAGCCAGCCAGTCCGCCGGAAGCACGGTCCGGTAGAGCTTCGTGCCTTTGCCCGGCCAGGGCACTCCCTGCGGTCGCGAGGGATCATAAAAATGGGTGTGCGTGTCGATGATCCGGCTGGCGGCAGGGGCTGCGGAGGCCTGGAACGGCAAGGCCGCCGCTGCGGCGGCGGTTTGGAGGAAATGGCGGCGCTTCATGCGGGTGCCTCAAACGGCCTGCCGCGGTCGAATCACACGCCAGCGGCGGCACGGGCGATCTTTTCGCAGCCCTGCACATCGAGCTTGCCGGAGGCCAGCACGGGTATCTCAGCCACGCGGATCATCTTCTTGGGGATCCACAGTGGCGGCACGCCTTTGTCGAGCAGTCGGTAACGCAGATCGAGGATCTCCTGGTGCTCCGGCCCGCCGGGCATGGCGGTGAGGAGGATGAGCGCCTCCCCCCTCTCCGCATCCGGCACACCGACGACGGCAATTTTTCGCACGGTCTCGTTTTCCAGGCCCATGCATTTCACCATGGCCTCCTCGACCGTTTCGTGAGGCACCATCTCGCCGGCGATCTTGGAGAAGCGGCTCAGACGGCCTTCGATGTAGAGGAAGCCATCCATGTCGAGGCGGCCGATGTCACCGGTGCGGAACCAGCCATCCTGAATGACATCCGCGGTGCGTTTCGGGTCGTTCAGATAGCCGTCGAAGACGTTTGGTCCTTTGAACCAGATCATGCCGCTCTGATGCAGGGACTGCGGGGCTCCGCTTTCCGGGTGGGTGATGCGCAGGGCCATGCCATGGAGGATCTGCCCCACGCTGCCCTGACGATGGCTGGGGAGCCAGACGTAGCCTTTGTCCTCCTCGCCGAGAGGCGCGGGGTCGGGGAGGTTCACATTCGACACCGGTGAGGTTTCGGTGAGGCCGTAACCTTCGAGCACGCGTTTGCCGAATTTCGTCTCGATGGCTTCCGAGACCGTCGCGGGCAGTTTTTCGGCTCCAGTGACGATCAGCTTCAAAGAGGCGAGCTGTTCACGATTCACGCCGCGCAGGTAACCACGGAGGAAGGTCGGCGTGGCGATCATGAGGCTGACGCGATGTTTTTCGATCAGCTCGGCCAGTTTTTTGACCTCGAGCGGGGAAGGATAGGTCACGAGGTGCAGCCCGTAGATGAGCGGATACCACAGCGTGACGGTGCAGCCAAAGCTGTGGAAGAGCGGCAGGCAGCCGAGGATGCTGTCCGAGCGGTCTAGGCCGAGGCGGTTGCCGAACTGGGCCACATTCGCCATCAGATTGCGATGGGTGAGCGCCACGCCCTTCGGCTCGCCGGAGCTGCCGCTGGTGAAGAGCAGCGTGGCCTCGGAGCGTCCGCCTTTTTTCGGAATGCCGAGGAGCAGGGCGAGCGGCGCGGGAGGGAGCAGCTTGCTCAGCACCAGCCAGAGGGCGATGGAGACCTTCATCTTTGGCATGATGCGCTCGATGAGGATGAGCTGCTTGCTCGGCGGCCAGGGGAAGCTCTGCATCTTCCGCACAAAGATGTCCGCGGTGAGAAAGCGGTCGATCTCGCCACGGCGGATGGCGCTGTCGATGGCGGCACGGCCGGCGGTGAAGTTGAGGTTGACCGGCACCTTGCCGGCGAAGAGGACGGCGAGGTTGCAAATGAGCCCGCCAATGCCTGGCGGCAGGATGACGGCCACACGGCTCTTTTTCGTCTCACGACGCACCACACGAGACAGGGCGAGCGCCGCCGCCAGGACCTTGTCGTAGCGCAGCGTCTTGTCGTCCTTGCCATCGACGATGTAGTGGCTGCCGCCGTGCTTCTTCAGGCCGCAGAGCACCGCATAGGCCAGATGCATGTCGAGCCCGGCGCAGGCACCGAAAGCCTGCTCGGACAGCCCCAGCATGCTTTCTTGATAGGCGGGAAGCGTCGCGTCAGCGCCTTGCAGCAGCGGGCCGAAGGCAAAAATCGTCTCGTCATCGCGATAACGGCGTTCAATGGGCATCGCGGCCTCCTGGCGCTGGAGCACCTGCAGCGGCAGCACCGGCACTTCGGCCTTGAGGAGGTATTCCAGCTTGTTGCCAGGCACCGAGCTGAGGGGGGCGCAGACGCTGGCTGCCATCGCCGGCAGGTAGATGATCACTTCGCCGTTCTTCACCGCGTCGCGCACCGCCGCGCGGTAGGCCGCGGGCTCGGTCGTCTGCGGCACGATGGCCATGGCATGCACGTTGTCCTTTTCGAGATGGGCCTGGAGGTCGGGATCATGTGCCGCTCCCTGCTCGATGAGATAGACCACGGAACGGCCCTCCAGCACCGCCTCGAGCCGCACCAGGTCGGCGAAACGCAGCCGGCCCGGCAAAATCATGAAGCCTCCGCCGGAGGGGAGGTGCTCTTTGCCGAGAACGGTCAGATGCTTGAGGGAGACGGGGGATGCCTGGGCCATGGGGGAGGGACGTTGAAGGGCGAACTAAGCGGTCCCCGGCCTTCTTTGCAAGGAGCATGGCCCCGCGTTCCAGATTGCGGTTGCGAAACCATCGGCCTCCGTGCAAACCGAAAGCCGCATGACCACCTCCGAACTCCTCTCCGCCCTCGAATGGCGCTACGCCACCAAAGCCTTTGACCCCTCGAAGAAGATCCCGGCCGATACCTGGGCGGCGCTGGAGCGGAGCCTCGTGCTCACGCCTTCCTCCTTCGGCCTTCAGCCTTGGAAATTTCTCGTCATCACGGATCCTGCGCTCCGCGAGCAGCTCGTGCCTCACGCCTGGAGCCAGCGCCAGGTGGCGGATGCCTCCCACCTCGTGGTCATGACGGTGAAAAAAGCGCTCAGCGAGGCGGATATCGACGCCTTCATGGCCAGCATCGTCGAGGTGCGCGGCGGCACGGCGGATGCGCTCGCGGGCTATCGGAAGATGATCATGGGATCTCACTCGCAGGGTTACATGAGCACCGATTGGGCCAAAAAGCAGGCCTACATCGCCCTGGGGCAGTTTATGACCGCCTGCGCCCTTCTTCAGATCGACACCTGCCCGATGGAAGGCTTCGTCGGAGCCAAATTTGACGAGATCCTCGGCCTGGAGGCCCAGGGGCTGACCGCCGCGGTTCTTTGCCCCGCGGGCTATCGCAGCACGGATGACCGCTATGCCTCGCTGCCGAAAGTACGCTATCCGCTGGAGGCGATGATCGAGCACCGCTGAGGCGTGGAGTTGGTCAAAGAACACCTTGACGCTTCGGAAGCCGCCCGCACACTCGCGGAACCGCACCCCCACGCGTCATGAACCTCCTCGACCGCCTCGAACGTGTCTTCTTCTGGCTTTCCGCCGCCTCCACCGACAACCTCGAAGCGTGCCCCGCCTGGGAACGCCGCAAATACGTCGCCTTCGGGGCCACGGTGCTGGTGCCGAGCACCTTTGCCATCATCGCCTGCGCCTATGCGTTGAGCACGTTGACGGACAATTGGTGGATCATCGCGCCCGTTTCGCTCGTGTGGTCCTTCATCATCCTCACGGTGGACCGTGCGCTGCTGGCCACCTACCGCGCTTATCAAAGCTTTGTGCGCAAAGCGGCGCAGTTTGGTCTGCGCATGGTTGTGGCCGCGTTGATGGGTATCACCATCTCACATCCGCTCACGCTGCTGCTTTTCAAAGACACCCTCTCCTCCGTGATCGAGGAGCATCGTCAAAAAGAGATCGAGGCCGCCCGCGAGACCGCAAAGCAGCAAAAAGTGGCCGTCGAGACCCGGATCACCACGCTTGAAGGCGAGATCGCCAAACAGCGTGAGGCCTGGGATGCCACCTTCAGCGCCAAGTTCCT